>CAUJGH010000144.1 GCA_963169575.1 Myxococcota bacterium
CGTCCGAATGCCGTGCCACCATTGGTGAAGTCAGCAATGACGAGCACGGTCTGGAGAAGCTCGGCAAGGCCGGTGCCGCCCGCTGGCGCGGCCGCAGGCTCCGGGGCCGGGGCCGGGGCGGCCGGCGAGCCACCCTCCGAGCCCGGTCGCGCGACCTCGGTCGTCTTCTTCTGGATGTCGTCGGACACGACGATGAACTGCAGCTCCGACGCGGTGGTGTCGGCGGCCGCCGCCGAAGGCAGGAGGCCTCCGACGCTCAGCACGAGCGCGAGGAGGGTGCTCGGGAACGAGCCTCTGAGAATTGCGTGGATCGACATCGGGGTCTCCTTTCCTGGAACCGGTTGCAGAAGCGTCACGGGCCGACGATCACGACGCCCGATTCGATCATGACGATGTCGAGCATCCCGTCCGATGGGTCGAGGTCGCCGGTGGCGACGGCGGAGTAGTTCGCGTTGGCTACGCCGTCGACGGCGAAGGTCTCGAGCGTGTAGGTGTAGTAGTGGGACTCGATCGTGTTCGCATCGATCATCCGACCGCCTTCGATCTGGAAGCCGATCTCCTCGAACGACTCGCCGTAGTGGCCGTTGGCTGCCTGATAGGTCTTCTGGCTCTTGAAGATTCCGTTGAGGTTGATGTACGCCTCGTTGCGCTTCGCGCGCCAGACGTATTTCTTCAGGCTCGGCAGGGCGATCGACGCGAGGACCCCGAGGATCGCGATCGCGATGACGAGCTCGACGAGCGAAAATCCGAGCGAACGCCGCGAATCGAGCGAGCGTCGGGCGCGGGAATCGACTCGGCGGGTCAAGATCTTCCACTCCTCTCGTCGCGTGGCGCCGGGAAGGGCCGCCGCGTAGACCCGCTCTCGAGCCCGAAGGGACGTCGCGATCGGGAGGCCTGCAGGCCCATCGGGTCCTGACCCGATTCGGATGAGGGCTTGATCGGAGATTCCGGGAAAGTGCATTCGCGCTGCAGGGCGACGCACTCGCCAGCCGATCGCACTCGGGGCGATCGGCGGCCGAACGGCCTCGGCAGTTCGGCTCAGGGGTTCAAGGGCTCAGAGACTCGACGGCTCGGCACTCCGGCGGGCTCGGCGGTCGCCGCGCCGCGCGTCGTCAGCCGTCCGTCGAGAGCAGCTCGAGCAGATTGCCATCGGGATCGCGGAAGTAGACCGACTGCCCGAGCTTCCCGTCTGCGGCCGGGCGCGGAACGGGCCCGTCGACGATATCGACGCGATGGCGCTCCAGCAGCTCGACGGCTTCGCGGATCGGCCCGTCGAAGCGGAAGCAGACGTCCTCCGAGCCCGGCATCGGGACCCGCGCGTGCGGCTTCGCCGGCGCTGCGGCGGAATGGATGCTCATGCGGCTCGCACCGATCTGCAGGATCACGACGGGGATCTTGCCCGCCCGCCATTCGGCTTCGTAGAGCGTCGTCGCGCCGAGGACGCGCTTGTAGAAGTCGAGGGTCGCGTCGACGTCGGCGCAGGTGATGGCGATGTGATCGAGGGAGCGGATGGGCATGGGGGGGTCCTCGGGCAGCAATGAGAATAGGTGGACTCTTTTCGCGGCAGCGACTGGCTCCATGGATCCAATCGTACTGTTTGATTTTCTCTCCGAGCCGAGCTGTCTATTGCCTCTCCACGATCGCTCGAACCACCCCCTCCACCGCAAGATCCGCGATCCCCTTCATCTCCTCATCCGTCCGATCCTGGATCGGATGCTCGACGTAGACCGCGCTCGCCTCCGCCCCGAGCGCCTTCGCCTGCGCGTCCGCGCCGGAGACGAACTCCACCGTCGCGACGAATACGCTCGGGAGGCCGCGATCTTCGAGGTCGACCGTGTCGTGCACACTGCACGACGTACAACTCCCTCAATCCGCCAGCGCCTCGACGACCGCATCGCATTGCCGCGCGATCTCCTGCCGGAGATCGATCGGGGCCGGCTTGGTGAACGTCGGCTTCTTGAACCGCAGCACCTTCGCGCCGCGTTCGACGAGCCGCTGCTCGAGCTGGTCGAGGAAGACGTCGCCGCGGGCCTTCGCGATGTCGAGCAGGCCGATCGTGCGGCCTTCGATCGAAGCGAGGCGCGGGGCGCGCAGGCGGGCGGCGGGGACGCGTTCGCTGGTCGGATCGAGCAGGATCGTCATGATCGGATCTCCTTTGCGAGGGTCTGGCTGCCGAGCTCGCCGTTTGCCCAGCCGGGGATGATCGCCGAGAAGAGGCCGGCGCCGCCTCCGGCGTGCACGATGTGAATTCCGTTCGGCCGAAACTTGGGGATCATGCGGCCGCGGACGCTCTCGGGCAGACCCTCGGCGATGCCGCCGGCGCCGCGGACGAGCTCGTCGCCGGGGATCGTCGTCAGCTCGAGGAGGCGCTCTCGCAGGCGGGCCTTGCTCCAGCCGGCGGCGCGGAAGATCCGGGAATGATCCGGCGAGACGACGAGCACGGCATCGAACGCCATCACGGCCTTCGGCGAGAGCATGGCGCGCAGATGATGGGCGAAGCTGTGGGCCAGCTCTTCGGGGGTTCGGGCGAGCTGGTCGACGAGGGTGCGCGGGCCTTCGCCGGGGAAGATCGTGAGGGCGTTCTGTCCGGCGTCCAGGCCGAAATCCGCGGCGAGCGGCGTCCAGGGCGAGCCTTCCTCGTCCTCGGCGAAGCAGAAGCCGAGCTTGCCGGGGTTGCCGAGGGTCGCGCGATCGATCTCGCCGGGGCGGCCGCCCCCGACGTTGCGGATGACGAGCTGGAGGGCGCGGCCGATGGTGTTATTCGCGCGGTTGCCCTGGCCGAGGGCGTTGATGCCGGAGTTCATGCCGATCGCACGGCGGATCGGCCCATTGACGACGAGGACGGGGCCGACCGACATGGTCGTCGCGAGGACGCCGTGGATGTTGAAGGCCGGGGTGCAGGCCATCTCGACGGCCGTCAGGACGACGGGCAGGTACTCGGGCTTGCAGCCGGCGAGGACGGCGTTGATGGCGACCTTCTCGACGCTGCAGGGAACGAGATCGGGGGGCACGACGGCGACGATCTCGTCGGGCGCGCGCGTCGTGCCGGCGAGCATCGCGAGCACGCGCGCTTCCGTCGGCGGCACGACGGGCAGGCCGTCGCTCCAGCCGCGATCGAAGCAGGCCTCGACGTCGTCTTCGAGGGGCGCGAGCTCGACTCGGCGTGCCTTCATTCGGGCCGCGCCCCGAAAGCGCAGCTCGAGAGAGCGCGCGCGGATGGGGTCGACGGAGAGGGAGCCGCAGCCGGGGCGCCAATCCGGCAGGTCCGCGCCGAGGCCGGGCGCGCCCGTCAGCGCCTCCCATTCCGCTCGCTGCCAGCCGACCGCGCGCTCGACTTCGCGGCCGGCCTCGACGCGCAGGAGCGTCGGGACGGCCTCGATTGCGTGGTGCCAGGAGACGGCGAGATCGCGGTCGTCGACGGCGATGAGCGGCTCGGGAAAGGCGGGATCGTCCTGCGAATAGACCGTGAGCGGGACGCGCTTCGAAAGCTCGGCGAGGACGGGCGCGACGAGCAGACAGGTCGGGCAATCGCGCTTCACGAACGCGACGACGCCGGAGGGGAGCGGAGGCGGCGCGGGCAACGGCGATCCGCTCTCGATCGCGGCCGACGACTCGCTCGGAGATCCGCTTCGAGACGCTTCGGGCATGAACGCAGCATAACCGACGCGACCGCATAGCCGACGGCTGCTAGCCTCGCTTTTCGCCCGCTGCCGGGCTTTCGCGCGCTCTTCGCGTCGGATCGGCAGCGATTCCGTCTGCAAGGTTCGTCGCGAAGGAGTTCCCGCTCGATGTCCGCCCCCGCGTCCCGCTCCGGCCCCCGCCCCTCCTCCGAGTCCCAGCCCCTTCCGCTCGCGGGCCTGCGGATCCTCGCGATCGAGCAGATGCAGGCGATGCCCTTCGGCACGCAGCTGCTCGCGCGCATGGGCGCCGACGTCGTGAAGGTCGAGTCGCCGAAGGGCGGGGAGTCCGGGCGCTCGGGGCTGCCGAACATCCGCGACGTCGACGGCTCGACGCCGGGGGCGACCTTCCTGCGCAACAACCTCTCGAAGCGCAGCATCGCGATCGATCTCAAGCAGCCGCAGGGCGCGGAGCTCGTCCGCCGCCTCGTCCCGCATTACGACGTCGTCGTCGAGAACTTCAAGCCGGGCACGATGGAGCGCCTCGGCATCGGCTACGAGACCCTCGCCGCGCTGCATCCGAAGCTGATCTACGTCTCGGCCTCGGGCTTCGGCAGCCTGCGCGAGACGCCCTATGGCAACTGGCCGGCGTACGCCTGTGTCGCCGAGGCGATGGGCGGCTTCTATTCGTTTCGGCCCGAGCCGGGCCGGCGGCCCAACATCGGGGTCGGGGGCGCGATCGGCGACATCGGGACGGGCCTGTTCGCGATGATCGGCCTGCTCGCCGCCCTGCGCGGCCGGGATCAGACGGGCCGGGGCCAGAAGGTCGACGTCGCGATGCTCGACGCGATCATCTCGATCATGGACATGGTCGCCTTCAATCCCTCGATCGGCGTCGACGACAACGGCATCAAGGCCTGGCCCGGCATCCTCGAATCCTTCGAGGCGAGCGATGGCCTCTTCGTCCTGCAGATCGGCCGGGAACATCAATTCGAGCGCTTCGCGCAGGTCGTCGGCCATCCCGAATGGGCGACGGACCCGCGCTTCGCGACCCGCGAGCAGTGGAGCGCGCAGATCGAGCCCGTGCTGCGGCCGGCGATCGAGACCTGGGCGCGAACGAAGACGAAGCTCGAGGCGAGCCGGCTGCTGGCGGAGGCCGGCGTCGTCGCGGGACCGAGCTATGCGGGCGACGATCTGCTCGCAGATCCCCACGTGAAGGCCCACGAAATGATCGTCGAGATCCCCGCGTCGACACCGACCGGCGTCGTCCGTGTCCACGGCAATCCGATCAAGTTCTCCGCCAGCCCCGAAGGCCCGGCGACGAAATGGCCGCTGATCGGGGAACATACGGACGCGATCCTGCGCGCCGATCTCGGCCTCGAGGCAGCGGAGATCGCCTCTCTGCGCGAGGCAGGCGTCATCCGCTGATCCGCTGCGCCCGGCGAACTCGCTGCGTCCGCCGGGCCGGCCATGCTCCTCGGACTGCGCCGGTCGTGGCCGGCTCGCGAGCGCCGCGCGATCACTTCCGCACCAAGGCTCGGAAGCGATCGCGCGATCGGCTCAGCGCTGGATCGCCGCGCGGATCCGATCGGCGACGGTGCTCGCCGTCGCCCGCGCGTCGGCGAAGGCCTGCTCGGCGCTCGCCTGGATCGTGTGCCACGAATCCTCGGCGGCCTTCGAGAGGTCCTTCATCAAGCGCGTCGCTTCCTTGCGCCGGTTCTGGAGCACCTTCAGCTGGGTCTGCCCCTCTTTGCGAAGCGCGCGGATGCGTGCCTTCGCGTCGGCCTCGATCGCCCGCTCGGCCTTGCGCAGCCCCTTCTGGACTTCGCCGATCGATTTCTCGAGGTGCTGGACACCCCGCTTGATGTCGCCGTAGGCGGCCTTGGCCGCGGGCGAAAGGCGACGCTTCGGCGCGCTCTTGCGGGAAGCGGGTTTGCGGGCGCTCGTCTTCGACTTCTTCGCTGCCATTCGCTCTGCTCCTCGGGGCGTATGGGCGCCCCATTCGTTCCGACTCGAGGACGCCGCTCCCGAAGACGGCCGAGCCGAGCGCAGCAGGCTCTTTCCCGAGCGGTGTGCAGCGAACGGCTCTCTTCCGCGGAAGCGTCGAAATCCCGACCGGGATTCCGCACAGGCAGGTCGCGACGTCGCGGCGCAAGTCAAGTCGACGCCGCCGGATATCTCCCCGAAGCAGCGCGGCGACGAATCGGGATGAGCCCTTAGTTCGTCTCGGCGCCGCCGGAGGCGATCAGCCTTTCGAGGCGGGCGATTCGCGATCGGCGATCGTCGTCGATCCGCTCGAGCCAGTGCCGGACGTAGTCGAGATCGAGGGGCATCGGCGAGGCGAAGAGGATGCCGGCGATGTCGTTCCAATCCTTGCTGCGATCGAAGGTCGCCTTGTAGACGATCAGATCTTCGGCGCTGAGGACATGGATCGGATCGCCGTAGAAATCGACCCGGCGCCGGCGCTCCATCGAGCTGCGGTGGAGCGCGTCGTAGGCGAAGAAGAGGTCGATCGGGGTGGTCGCCCAGCGCACACGGACCTGCTCGTCGCGCAGGGCGAGCACCCGCAGTCCCGGATTCGCGACGTCGGCGCCGAGCCCGCCGAGCACCTCGAAGACGCGCGCGACCTCGGTCGCCGGCAGGAAGACGTTGAGGTCGATGTCGTGGGTCGCCCGGATCGGGCCGTAGTAGGCGAGGGACTGGGCACCGCCGAACGCATGGGGAATCTCCGCCGCCGTGAACGCCCGCTCGATGGCGACGATCTGCTCGTCGAGCAGCATGGCTAGGCGAAGCCCCGGCCCGAGCTGAAGCGCGGATACGGCGTCGGGGCGGACTCGCGGAGCTCCGATCGGGAGCGGAAGATGCGGCTCGCGGTGCGCAGGAGTCCGCGCAGCGCGCGGCCGCGGACCGCCTCGGAGCGCCCGACCCAGTCGACGACGTCGGCGAGCTGCTCGGGCAGCTCGGGCTGGGCGACGCGCGGCTCCTCGCGCCTCGATGATGCGGCGGATGCGGGCGGCTCGAAGGGCCGAAGCGCCTCGACGAGCAGACTCGCGAGCAGCGGCTCGACGGCGCCGCCGTCGCGGAGATGGGCGAGCAAGCGGCGCGCGTCATCGTGGGGCGGGATCCCGGCGACGGGGATGCCCTGGGCGCGCGCCCGCTGGATCAGCTCGGCGCGATCGAAGGGACGCTGCGCGATGGCCTCCGCACGGTCGAGATCGGCGGGCGTCAGGATGCGCCGGAACCGCGCGAGCGCGCGCTGGCGGGGGCCGGAAGAAGTCGGAACGCATTCGCGAATCTCGTAGACCTCGCCCTGCCTTCGAATCGATGCCATCGCGATTCCCTTCGATCACCGCCTCGGCGGATCGGGCCCGGCGCAGCGGGGACCCGCATTTCCCGAGTCATCACCGCGTTTCCGCAGCTCGGGACGCCAGGCACCAGGCCGCGGTCACAGGTCCTGGACATCCGCATCGGCTTCGAACACAGCGTACAGTACTGAAAAGTACTGAACTCTTCATCCGGGTCCGCTTGGCTTCCTCCGGGGAAAGAAGTTTCCGGCACAGCCTCAAGTCCCGGACGCAACCCGGCCGATCGGGAGTCGTTTCGAAGCAAGAGCGGAGTCCATGCATCACGATCCCCGAAGCGAGCGAGCCCAGCTCGAGCGCGACCCGCTCGTACAGTGCATCTACATGAGCGCCGCGGCGCATCCCTTCGACGCGGAAGCCCTGAAGGCCCTGCTCGCGAAGGCCCGCGTCGCCAACGCCCGGGCCGAGCTCTCGGGCATGCTGCTCTATGCCGGGGGCAGCTTCTTCCAGGTCCTCGAAGGTCCGGCCGTCGCGGTCGACGCACTCTTCGCGCGCATCCAGACCGACCCCCGCCATGAAGCGATCGTCCGGCTCGTGCGCGAGCCGATCAAGGAGCGCTCGTTCGCGGAATGGACGATGGGCTTCTACGCCGCATCACCGGACGAGATCTCCGCCCTCCCCGGCCTGAACGACTTCCTGAGCGCCCCGCCGGCGATGAACGAAGGCGACTCCGGGCGCGCCCATGCGCTGCTCACCGCCTTCCGAAGCGGGAAGTGGCGCCGGAAGGTCAACGCCTAGCACGGCTGGCGCGCGCGTCAGGCGAGCGCCCCGACCTCGACCGGAATCCCATTCAAGACGGCGTTTCCGCTCGCGACGTCGAGGATCGCGTCGTCGGTGAGCACGTTGCTCGCCACGCCCGGATGCGCCGCTGCGACCCGCATCTCGATGCCCGCGACGTCGTGCCCCCAGCCGTGGGGCAGCGAGACGACGCCCGGCATCAAGGCATCGCTCGTCTCGACGAGGGCCTCGAGCGCTCCGGCCTTCGAGCGGACTCGGGCGCGATCGCCGCTCCCGAGACCCCGCGCGGCCGCGTCGGCCGGATGCATGAGCAGCGTGCAGCGCGGGCGGCCCGAGACGAGCGCCGGGATGTTGTGCATCCAGGAGTTGTTCGAGCGCAGATGGCGGCGGCCGATCAGCAGCAGGCCCTCGGCGGGGTGCGGGCGCTCGAGTCGCTCGCGCACACGACGCCAATCGGCGACGAGCGGCCCCGGCGCGAGCTCGAGCAGCCCCGACTCCGTCGCGAGGCGCGCGGGGAAGCGCTCGACCAGGGGGCCGAGGTCGACGCCGTGCGGATGTTCGGCGAGCTTCGTGAGAGAGATGCCGCCTTCACGCTGTCCGAAGAGATCGCCCTGCCAGCCCGTTCGCAGGCGGAGATCGAGCAGCTTGCCGACCGGCGAGAGGCCGGCGAGCGCCCGCCGGATCTCGTCGGCGTCGCGGCCCGCGAGCGGACCCGCCGGATCGCTGCGTTCGCGCTCGATGAACTCGTCGACGAGGGCGTCGTGGACCCGGGCGGGGTCGCTCTCCGCGCCGTCGCCGCGCAGGATCAGGACGAGCTTCGCGAAGAGATCGGCCTCCGAAGGCCCGTCTTCGACGCCGCGCTCGAAGACCGGTGGCGCGTATTTGGCGAAGCTGCGCACCGCGTTGCCGAGGAAGGTCAGCTCGTAGTTCTCCTCCTCGAGCGCAGAGGGCGGGGGCAGGATCACGTTCGCGTGTCGCGTCGATTCGTTGACGTAGATGTCGACGGCGACGTAGAAGTCGAGGGCGCCGAAGGCGCGGTCCAGCCGATCGCTGTTCGGATACGACCGGACGGGATTCGTCGCCACCGAGAGCAGCGCGCGGATCCGCCCCTCGCCCGGCGTCTCGATCTCCTCCGCGAGAGCCGCCGCCGGAAACTCGCCGTTGACCTCGGGATGTCCGCCGACGCGGCTCTTCCAGCGTCCGATGCGATAGCCGCGGCCGCCCGGCTCGCCGTCGTCGATGCGCGAGGCGACCGGCGACGAGGTCATGACGCCACCGGGCCGATCGAAATTGCCCGTCAGCACGTTCAGGACCGCCGCCATCCAGGCGGTCGCCGTCCCGAACTCGACGGCGTGGTTGCCGATCCGGCCGTAGACCGCCGCGGCCGCCGCCCGTGCGAGCGAACGCGCGATCCGGCGCGTCGTCGCCGCGTCGATGCCGCAGATCGGGGCCACGACCTCCGGTGCGAACGGCGTCACCAGCGTTCGGATCTCCTCGACGCCGACGACCCAGCGCTCGAGCCGGCCGATCGAGACGAGATGTTCGGCGAAGAGCGTATGGACCAGGGCCGCGAGCCAGAAGACGTCGGTCCCCGGGCGGATGAAGAGATGCTCGTCGGCGCGCTCGGCGGTCTCCGTCCGGCGCGGATCGACGACGACGAGCTTCGCGCCGCGGGGCTTGAACTGCTTGAGGCGGCCAGGGAAATCCGGCGCCGTGACGAGGCTTCCGTTCGAGGCGAGCGGGTTCGCACCGAGCATGAGCAGATAGTCGGTGCGATCGATGTCCGGGAGCGGGAAGGCGTTCGGATCGCCCCAGACGAGGCCCGAGACGACGTGCTGCGGCATCTGGTCGACGGTCGACGCGGTGAAGAGGTTGCGCGTCCCCGCCGCCCGCACCAGCGGCCGCAGATAGAACGCGGGCGCCAAATGATGGGTCACCGGATTGCCGAGCAGGACCGCCAGCGACTGCCGCCCATGGGCCGCGAGCACCGCGCCGAGCCCGCGCTCGACCTCGACGAACGCCTCCTCCCACGAGACCGGGACGAAGCGGCCGCCCCGGCGGACGACGGGCTGGCGGAGACGATCCGGATCGTGGTGGACGTCGCCTAACGCGGCTCCCTTCGGACAGACGAAGCCCCGGCTGAACGGATCGGCTTCGTCGCCGCGGACGCGCACGACCCGATCGCCCTCGACCTCGATCGCGACGCCGCAGGTCGCCTCGCAGAGCGGACAGGTCCGGTAGGCGGTCCGCCTCGCGCTGCCCGACGTCGACGCGCCCATTCAGAGCAGCTCCTCGGCCAGCAGCTCGAGCGCCTCGGGCTGGGGCGCGCCGACGAGCAGCGTGCCCACCTCCCCGCGCCGGCCGGCTTCCTTCCACGCCTGCAGCCGATCGCGGATCTTCGCCTTCGGACCGACGAGATGGACGGCGTCGACGAGCGCATCGGGCACGGCGCGGATCGCCTCCTCCTTCTTGCCGGAGAGAAAGAGATCCTGGATGCGGACGGCGGCTTCCTCGAAGCCCATTCGCTTCGCATAGTCGTTGTAGAAGTTCTTGTCGCGGGCGCCCATGCCGCCGATGTACTGGGCGAGGTTCGCCTTGACGGGGGCCATCGCCTTCTCGACGTCGTCCGAGACGATGACGGTACAGGACGTCATGACGTCGAAGCTCCCGAGGCCCTTGCCGCCGCCGGCCTTCGCGAAGCCCTGCTCGAGATGGGGCTTCAGCAGCTCCGCATAACGCTCCGGGTCGTACATCATCGGGATGACGCCGTCGGCGATCTCGGCGGCGACGGCGAGGCCGTTCGGGCTGATCGACGCCATGTAGATCGGAATCGACGGATCGCCGTGGAGGATGCTCTTCAGCGGCTTGCCGAGGCCGGTCGTCCCCTTCCCCTTGCAGGGAATCTCGTAATGCTCGCCGTGGTATTCGAGCGGCTTCTCGCGCGCCCAGATCGCGCGGATGATCTCGATGTACTCGCGCGTGCGGGTCAGCGGCTTGCCGTAGGGAACGCCATGCCAGCCCTCGACGACCTGCGGGCCGGACGGGCCGAGCCCGAGCTTGAAGCGCCCGTCCGAGAGCTGGTTCAGCGTCGTCGCCGTCATCGCCGTCATCGCGGGCGTGCGCGCCGGGATCTGCATGATCGCCGTTCCGACCTTCAGCGTCTCGGTCTTCGCCGCGACCCAGGTCGCCGTCGTCACCGCGTCGTTGCCCCAGGCCTCGGCCGTCCAGGCCGAGTCGAAGCCGAGGCGCTCGGCATGGCGGATCAGATCGAGGTCGATGCGGATCTTCGGTCCGAAGGAGAGGGCGTTGATCGCGAGCTTCATGTCGGAATTCCTTTCGGCGGCCGGGCGGGAGCGGACGGCATCGGGGCGAGAGCGATCAGGCCGGCCCGCGCAGCGCGACGAGGCAGCCCGTCCGCGCGAGGATCGGATCGAGCGCCGATCGGTCGGCGATCTCGGCATGACGTGCGCGCAGCGCGGCGAGCGAGCGCGCGTGATATTTCTGGGGCTTCTGATGGAATCTCTGCCCGGCGAGCACGACCTCGAGCTCTTCCGCGCCCGCCGCGAGCGCCGCCTCGTTCGCGAGGGTCCAGGGGCAGAAGAGCGCCCCGACCTGCTCGGCGAGAAAGGGCTCGAGGGTCGGCAGCAGCGACTCGAGCGATTCGAAGGCGGCTTCGGCGCGGGGCCAGAGCATGCGG
>CAUJGH010000145.1 GCA_963169575.1 Myxococcota bacterium
GGGAGCTTTTCCAGCTTAGCCCGCGGCGTCTCCGCAGACGGCTCCGCGGTGGCGGGCCGGTCATTTTCCGCCTCGGGAAACGAGGCGTTCTGGTGGGATGCGACCAGCGGCATGCAGGGCCTCGGCGACCTGCCGGGCGAGGGCTTTTCCAGCCTAGCCTTCGGCGTCTCCGCAGACGGCTCCACGGTGGTGGGCCAGTCACAGTCCGCTAACAAGGCTTTCCTCTGGGATGCGACCAACGGCATGCAAGAGCTGGACGTCCTCCTGTCGGCCCTCGGCGTCGATCTGACCGGTTGGGAGCTCTCACAGGCACGAGGCATTTCCGCCGATGGCCTGACGATCGTCGGTACCGGCATCAATCCGAGCGGACGATCCGAAGCCTGGATCGCCGTCATTCCCGAACCGGGCACGGCGATCCTCCTGGGCCTTGGTCTCATTGGGCTTGCAATGGGCGGGCGCAAGTCAAACTGAGACCTCTGCGACTTCGGTGTCGCACCACATCAGTTGAGCCCGAGGGAAGGGAGACGCTGAACCGCTACGGGTCATCCCGCTCGGGCATTCAGCCGGTCTTCGTCGTCAGGGCCCCTGTGATTTCGGCTAAAGCGGCTCAAGCCGGTGCGAAGGCCCGCGACGAGGGCCATGGGGCGCGTCGGCTAATCGATCCCCTCGACGAGCTTGGAGAGCGTGACGCCCAGCGCGTTCGCGAGATCGACGGCCGTCATTAGGGTCGGGTCGACTTGGCCTCCCTCGATCAGCGAGACGTGGGTACGGTGTACTTCGGCCTCGGCGGCGAGCGCGTCCTGGCTCAGCTCCAGCTCTTCCCGTACTCGCCGGACGTTCGCTCCGAAGACGGCCGCACGCTTGCGTCGCCGTCGCGCCTTCGCCGGGTCTCGGGGTCGCGAGCCCCCGCGCTGACTGTCTCCCCGAGCCGCCATCGGCAGGAGGATGAAGCTCGCAGCAAAACCAACGACAGCAAAGTTACTGCATCGACGAAAGTTAGTGCATTTGGGCGCGGTCGTAGATGGCGTACCGCCCGGATCTGTGGAGGATGCTCTTGAACTTCCGATCGGCTCTCGTCCCTGCGCTCGTCGCGCTTCTCGGTTTCGGCTTGCCTTGTCCGGTGGCAGCCGAGGCAGGTGCTGGCACGTGGGTGACGATCGACCATGCAGGCCCTGCCTCATTTCGTTGGGCTGCATGCTCCACGAACCCGAAGTCCGTTATGGGACGGATTCCTTCCGGCACGAAGGTACGGGTTGTTGAGACCGAGGAGTGCAAGATGAGTCCAATCCTGACAGTCACGTTCTACAAGGTCGACTGGGATGGTGGTGTCTGGATCTCTTCCGGGGCCACCGATGCGCCGAGGGTCACGGCCCGTAGGTAATCACCGCGTCGAACGCTCTGCTGGGAATCGGCTGGCCGCGTCGCTCGGCCCAAGGTGAGCCGGTCCGCCGGTCGGCAGGAGGAGCGCGCGATGTCGAATTCGATCATCTGTCCGAACGCGAACTGAGGCTAGGTCGGGAAGCCGAAGTAGAAGGCCAGTGGGAGCGCCTTGCTGCTCCTCTTCCTGCTCCACTGCTTCGTCGTGCCTGGCCTGATCTACCTCGCCTTCAGGAGCGGCTACTCGTATCGCTGTCCGAAGTGCGGGCTGCAGCTCGCGGTTGAGGGGTCGGCCAGAGACGGCCGCCCCGCAGTCCGCCCCGCCCCTTATTCTACACGCGAAGATGTCGCAACAAGGGTTCTCATCTGCGCTCTGTGCTGCGCTTTGAGGGATTGGTGCTCGCAGTGACGGGACGCGATATGTTAGCTCCCGGCCACCACGGAAATGCGCGTGGTCTAATCCCTGTTGATACGGGGATCGGGCGCTTCGCCGGGTTGGAAGGAGACTAGCATTGGCAGCAGACGATCCCGAAGCGGTATTGCGAGATGAGGCAGAGGTCTCCCTGGTTCGAATGCAAAGAGTAGATGTCGACTCCCTTCCAAGAGAAGAGGTACTCGGTCGTAGCTTTCACTTTAGGCAAGTCGTCGCACCCGCGCGAAGGCTAATCGATCTCTACACGCGACTAGCGCCCTCCGCGCTGGAGGACCTCCCGCAAGGAGACCTCCAGCGGATTCGAGATCAAGCGAATCAAGATTTTCAGCGAATTAGCGAAATCCTCTCTTTCGACGAGAAGCAGGGAAACGCACCGGCTGTCCACCAGCAACTTATTACTAACGTGGTCAATGCCTACCAGTCCACGTTCGGCGTCCTTCATCCCTACATTGCATATTCGCTTCATAAGACTGCCGACTTCACGAGGCTGGAAGGAGAGGCGCGAGCCACGCTCCAGCTGATCAAGGATCAGGCGGAAGAGATCACTCGATCTCTGGAGAAAAACAAGATCTCGGCTGAAAAGGTTTTGGATGACGTCCGAAATCTTGCCGCTGAACAAGGCGTCACGCAGCAAGCTATCTATTTTCAGCAGTCTGCAGACTTTCACGACAAGAAGGCTGAGAGCTGGCAGCGTTGGACCGTGAAGGTCGCCGTGGGCCTTGGGGTCTATGCGTTCACCACGCTGTTCTTTCATAAGTGGGCCTGGATTGCACCGACTGATAGTTATCAGGCTATTCAGATGGCAGTAAGTAAAGTGCTCGTCTTCGCAACGATCTCCTACATGCTCTATCTCTGCGCGAAGAATATGATCTCGCACAAGCACAATTCGATCGTCGATCGCCATCGCCAGAATGCTCTGATGACCTACAAGGCGATTGTCGATGCAGCTGGGGATACGCCGAATCGTGAAGTGATTCTTGTTCAGGCCGCGGCTTGCATCTTTGGGTCGCAGGGTACGGGTTATGCCGCTGACTCTGCTCCGCCGCCCCCTGGCGCGCATTCTGTGGTCGAGTTTTTGTCTCAGCCGATACGAGGTGGAAGCTGATAAAATGCTGGTGGCTCGTTCTCTTCGAATCGATAGCCCTGATTTGGGTGCCGACCGGCGTTAGGCATCGAGACGATCTCCAGCAAATGTAGTCAATTCGTCTGCGTCGAACCGTGATGCCACTGTGAAGGGGCTGCGTGGATGGGCTTCTACCTGCGAAAGAGTCTTCGAGTTGGGCCGGTCAGATTCAACCTCTCGAAATCAGGGGTGGGCGTCTCAGGCGGAGTCCGTGGGTTCCGAGTCGGTGCGGGGCCGCGCGGGAACTACGTGCATATGGGGCGCCATGGGCTCTACTACCGGGCGACGCTTCCTTCCGGCAGCGCCGGCGGCAGCAGCGCGAGTGCCCTGGCGCCCCGGCCGTCAGGGCGTCCGGATCGTCCGCTCTCCGAAACTCCCATGAGAGTGATCGAGAGCGGCGATGTCTCGCAGATGCGAGACACGACGTCTGCAGATCTTCTCAACGAGTTTGATCAGAAGCGACGGCGAACCCGATTGGCACCGATTGTGTCCGGGGTGGCCGTCATCCTCGTCATCGGCTTGGCTGTCGGTACGTCTACTTCCTGGGCGATTATCGCGGCTGTTGCCATCGGAATAGCTGCGGTGCTCGTTGCGCATCTCTACGACCAGATGAGCAAGACGGTCGTTCTGTTCTACGAGATCGAAGCCGATTCCGAGCGCGACTATCAGGCTCTGCACGATGCATTCGAGGAGCTGAGATCAAGCGCGCGGTCGTGGCACGTCGAAGCGGAAGGCGATGTCATGGATCGGAAGCGGAGCGCAGGCGCGACCAGCGTCGTTCGAAGGAAGTTAGTTGCGCTGTCCAAGTCGCCGCCTCCATTCGTGAAGACGAACATCGAGATTCCCGCCGTACCAGTTGGTCGTCAGACTCTTTACTTCTTCCCGGATAGAATTCTCGTGTTCGACCGAAACAGCGTGGGGTCCGTCGCGTACGCGGATCTGGACGTAGAGCGTAGAACGACGCGCTTCATTGAGAACGGATCGCTTCCGCAAGACGCTACGGTCGTCGACCGAACATGGAAGTATGTCAACAAGAAGGGCGGACCCGATCGCCGCTTCAAAGACAACAAGGAGATTCCCGTCGCGCTCTACGAGGATCTTCGTCTCCGGAGTCGGACTGGCTTGAATGAGCTACTTCAGTTTTCTAAGGCTGATGTCGCTAGATCTTTTGAGGCGGTGCTGCAGAGTCTTGCAAAGCACGTTCTTCAGAGTGAGTAGGAGACGATCGAGCTAAGAGAGACGTAGTGCTTAGCACGGCGCAGTGTCTTAGCGACTGTCTGACGTTCCTCTTATCGCATACACGTTCCGTAGATACTGCCGCTGGACTTAATACATCGCGACCCTGGTCCGCAGTGTGTGTCGAACTGGCAGGTATTGCCAGTTGTGCGATTCGGATCAAGAGGGTCACGAACCGGCTTACGGTCGTTTGCGTTTCCGGGCTGAAGGCCACCGACGCACATCCCGTAGATTTGCCCGCCCGATTTCAGGCACATGCTGCCAGGCTTACAGTCGGTATCGAATTGGCAGGCGGGCGCTGGATCTGTAAGGAAGAGCACGGCTACTGCTGCTGAAACAGTGAATATCGAACGCATCGATTATCCTTCGTTGGTGGTGCTAGAGAGGCCTGATTCGGAATAGCGGATCAAAGTTGAAGAGGCGAGTCGTCTAAGAGTGTTAGCCGCGAGAGTACATGGAGGGAGGTCGGCACGCATGATCGGACGTCTAGTGTCTCGTGGTTATTGACGGCAATTCCACACCGCGTACCACCGTGCTCGTATTTAAGGAAGATGGCGGGCGGGGCCGAGATCGCAGCGACATTTGATTGTTGTGGTCTCTGGTGCTGGTGTCGTCGTGGATTTCGCGGGTGTTGGCGCGAGGCCTTCGCGGTCGAGCGGAATCAGGTCAGGGGAGCGGGTGCCGCAGTGCCATGAGCCGCGCAGCCGCAGTGTGCCGTAGATGGAAGGCTCCCGAGACTGCGCCGGCGCGGCTTAAGCGACTTTTGGACGCGTGGCCGTTCCGATTTCCTCCTGCTTTCGACGCGAAGATTACGCGTTAGCTTCTGCTTTACACACAGGGGGGTTGCCGCAGGTCGGCGATCCGTTGGACGGGCTGGAAGGTGATGGCAATTGAAGCTTGAGAACTTCTCGGTATCGAACTATCGAAGTATCACTAAGGCGCACAGACTTCCCATTGCTGAGTCGACGGTGCTTCTTGGGCAGAACAACGAGGGCAAGTCAAACCTTCTGAGCGCTCTCGCCGCAGCAATGACCGTCGTAAGTCAACTTGCCCATGGGACAATCGTCCGGGGCAGGATTCGGTTCGCGCGTGATGCCGAGCAGCGCGGCCTTTATCGCTGGGATCGAGATTTTCCGATCTCCCTTCAGCATAGTCAGCCCGATGGCGAGTCAGTCTTTCGTCTTGAGTTTTCATTGACCGAGGAAGAACGCTCGGACTTTAAGAGGAGTGTAGGAAGCAACCTAAACGAGAGCCTGCCGATCGAGATCAAGATCGGAAAGACAGATCCAACCTTCAAGGTGGTGAAACGAGGTCCGGGATCGGGTGTGCTCAATAAGAAAACACAAGAGGTTGCTACGTTCATAGGCCGTCGCGTCGAATTTACATACATTCCTGCAGTCCGAACAGCTCAGGCGGCAGTTGCCGTGGTTCAGCGAATGGTGAGTCGTGAGTTGGCAACGTTGGAGCGCGACCCGGCGTATCGAAAGGCCTTTGAGCAGATCGCGGCGCTTCAGCAGCCTATTCTTCAGAGAGTGTCAGACCGTATCGGGGCAGCGCTGCGGGACTTCCTGCCCAACGTTCGGTCCGTCGACGTCTCGATGTCAGAAAATCGCCGTTATATCGCAATGAGGCGAGAGGTCGAGGTGACGGTGGATGATGGAACCCCTACTGCACTTTCTCGGAAGGGGGATGGAGTCCAGAGCCTCGCTGCTATCAGTCTCCTACGCGGCGGCAGCCTGTCTGAGCGGCATCTGATCCTCGCGCTCGAGGAGCCGGAGTCGCATCTCCATCCCAGTGCGATTCATAGGCTACGTGAGGTTATCGATGAGCTATCCCGCCAACATCAGGTTGTGATTACAACACATTGTCCTTTGTTTGTTGATCGCGTCCATGTCGACTCGAATATCGTAGTCACTGCAACGAAAGCCAGTCCTGCGAAGTCGATTGCGGAAATTCGTCAAGTTCTTGGTGTGCGTGCGTCCGACAACTTGATGCATGCGTACTTGGTGGTCGTGGTTGAAGGCGAGTCTGATCGAACAATTGTGCAGGCGTTGGCTCCCGTTCTCTCCCCTTCTCTGGGCAAGGCCCTCAAGGCGAACACATTGGCAGTGGAGCATCTGCATGGGGCCGGCAAGCTGAACTACAAGCTGTCGGAGCTGACTGCTTCGCTTTGCAATGCGCACTGTCTTTTGGATAACGATGACGCAGGGAGGAGCGCCGCTATCAGTGCGCAGGTGGAGGGGTTAATCGGGCCAGCGGACGTTCACTTTTTAATTTGCCAGGGCATGAAGGATTCGGAGCTTGAGGATGTCATTCGTCCGCAGGTCTACGCTGACTGGGTGATGAGTAGGTATGGAGTAGATGTTGGAAAGCCTGCCTTTAGATCGAGCAAAAAGTGGACGACTCGGATGGCAGACGTGTTCTCGGCACACGGAAAGCAATGGAGCCCGAGCGTTGCTAAGGCAGTGAAGACTGGCGTGGCTGAGCAGGTTGCGGGATCGCCCGTCGACGCGTTGATCCCGGAGAAATCTTCCGCGCTGCAGGCCTTCTTCGAAGCGATTGAGACGAGACTTGCAAAGGCGCTCTAGCTCAGAGGCTAGGTCAGGCGATCCGCTCCGTTTCAATTCTACCGGGAACGCTCGGTCGCGGAGCCATCGTCTGCAAGTCAAGTCCCGGCCGTCACCATCGCCGCAGCATATGTTTCGAGCACCTCCCGCTGCTCCGGCACCAACCTCGTATGGTTGTACCGCCCGCTGATCCCCGCCTTGACGTGCCCGAGAATCTGCTCGCTGACGTCGTCATCGATCCGCGCTCCAGCTGCCCAGGTCTTGAACGAGTGCCGCAGGTCATGAAGCCGGAACGGTCGGGGCGTCCCCCCGCGCTCCCTGACCAGCTCCATGGTCCGCTCCATCCAAGCCTGCTTCGTCTTCTCGTGCCCGGTCAGCCATCCGTCGCCGGTCCGGTTCTCGAAGACGAACCGTGCCCCGTCGCGACGCTTGATCGAGGCGAGCTGCTTCGCCGCCAGCTCGGATAGCTCGACCCGCCGCCCGCGTTCCATCTTCTCGACCTCGGCCGGAATCCAGAAATGCGCTCCGTCCTCGTCGTCGATCAGGTCCCAGGCGTTCGAGAAGACCTCGGTCTTCCGGCAGGCGGTCAGCATCAAAAGCCGGTACGCCGTCGCCCACGGCTCCTGGATGACGAAGCTCGCGATCCAGGCGGCGCCCAGCTCCAGGGAGTCGAGTGCGCGGGCTGCCGTCCGCGCGTCCTGCCCCTTGCGCGTGATGCGAAGCGCCGAGACAGGGTTGCCTTGGCAGTACCCCCTCCGAACCGCGTAGGACATCACGAAGCCCGCGTGCTTCTTCGCCTGAGCCGCCGACCCCCATTTCCGGTCACGGATGAACTGATCGATCCGGGGCTTGAAGAGCGGGGCTCGAACCTCGTCGATGGACGTAGCCCAGATGCGCTCGCCCGAGTGCTGCCAGTGGTGCCGGATCTGGCTCTCGATACGAGCCCAGCTCCGCAGGTTCGCCGTATTCGCGTCTTCGAGATACTCCTCGGCGACCGCGCCGAACGTCAGCGCGCGGCGCTCCGCGACCCGGGCTGCCTCGTACGCAGCTTGGTCGCGCTCTCTCCGCGCCCGTTTCGACTCCCGACGGAGCAGGGCAGGGTCCTCGCCGCGTGCGATCTCGGCCAGGACCTGGGCGGCCTCGACGCGGATCTGGCGGAGATATGCTGCCTTGTCCGTCCCCGGCGCCGTCGGCCAGCGTCCGAGCGAGACGCGGCTCTTCTTGCGTGTGACCGGGCTCCTGTAGACCACGGACAGGGTCTTCGAGCCGTGCCGGGTCACGCGGACCTTGAGGGCCGGGGTCGTGGCGTCGGCGACCTCGAAGCGCCGCCCGCGCAGCCCCAGGGCATCAATCAGGTTCGGAGTCAGTCTCAGCCGTCCGTTCCCTCGATCGTCTCCCATTGCCGCGGGTTCCCTCTCGTCGAGACGGGGCCGCGAACGGTGCCAATGCCGGAGACGATCCCGGACGATCGAGAGGCGCCCGCGCGGGGCGGCCCCTGGCCCTGATCGATCGACGATATTCGGATGGCTGGCGTACCTACAGGGATTTGCTCGGCTTTCGCAGCGCGCCCCTTCACCCGTCTGCCGATCCCTCGGTTAGACTCCCGCGCGTCGGGGTGTAGCTCAGCGGTAGAGCCTGAACTTTGGGGGTTCAGCGTCGTGGGTTCAAGTCCCACCACCCCGACCATCGGTGCCCGATCCTCGGAGCGCCGACCGTCCGATCGCTCCGTGGGGATCGGGTCGGTTCAATGTCATGCGGAAGGGCGAGACGCTTCGCATCGGCCGGAGTGTGGCTGCCGCTCTGCTCGGACTCTCATCGGCCGGGTCGCCGCGACCCGGTCCGCCTCCAGAAGGAACCCGAAGATGGATTTTCGCTGGCCCGACGAATACCTCGCCTTCCGCGACGAGGTCGAAGCCTTCATCCACGAGTGGCGAACGCCCGAGCTCGCTGCCGAGATGCGCGAGCGCGAAGGCGCGGCCGGCCCGTTGACCCGCAACTACTACAAGGCGCTTCAGGAGAAGGGCTGGATGCGCATGTGCTGGCCCGTCGCGATGGGCGGCGAGGGGCGCGATCCGCTCTACCAGTTCATCCTCGTCGAGACGATGGAATACTGGCGCATGCCCTACGGCAACCTGACGTTCACGTCGGTCGCGCCGTCGATCGCGCAGTACGGCAACGAACATCAGAAGAAGACCTATCTGCCCGGCATCTGGAACGGCGAGCTCACCTTCGCCATCGGCTACTCCGAGCCGAACGCCGGCACCGATCTCGCCGCTCTCCGGACGAAGGCCGAGAAGGTCGACGGCGGCTGGAAGGTCAACGGGCAGAAGATCTGGACCTCGCTGGCGGCCCACTCGACGCATATCTGGCTCGCCGCCCGGACGGATCCGGACTCGAAGCGGCACAAGGGCATCTCGGTCCTGATCGTGAAGACGCATGCCCCCGGCGTGACGATCCGCCCGCTCAAGACGATGAGCGGCATGAGCACCTACGAGACCTTCTACGACGACGTGTTCGTCCCCGACGAGGATCTCGTGCCCCCGCTCCACGGCGGCTGGACGACCATCATGCACGCGCTGAATCACGAGCGCGTCGGTCTCTCGCCGACCAGCAATCTCGCGCGCAACTACGACGTGGTCGTGAACCACCTGAAGAAGACGCGCCCCGAGAAGCTGCAGGATCCGGTGCTGCGCCGGCAGCTGGCCGAGCTGCGCGTCGAGCTCGCGCGGCATCGCGCGCTGGCGATCCGCAACGCGGTGACGATCGCGACCGGCCAGATCAAGCCCGGCGAGGCGTCGATGGCGAAGATCTCGGGCAGCGAGCTGCGCTATCGCATGTCGACGCTGCTCGTCGACGTGCTGGGCCGCGCCGGCGTGCTCGAGCGCGAGGATCCGCGTTCGGTCGATCAGGCCCATGTCCAGGGCAACTACCTCTCGTCGCCGATCCTTCGTTTCGGCGGCGGCACGAACGAGCTGCAGCGCAGCATCATCGCCACCCGCCATCTCGGCATGACGCGCTAGGCGGAGGAAACGAACCATGAATCCCGATTTCACCGAGACCCAGGGCCTCCTCCAGCATTCGATCCGTCAATACCTCGAGGCCGAGGTCGGCTTCGCGCGCATCCGCGAGCTCGAGGAGAAGCGCGAGCCCGACCAGAAGCTGTGGAGCGGCATGGTGTCGCAGGGCTGGCTCGGCATCGCGCTGCCCGAGGCCGTGGGCGGCGGGGACGCCGGGCTGGTCGAGGCCGGCATCCTGGTGCACGAGCTGGCCCGCCGCGCGGCCATCGTGCCGGCGGTCGAGGTCATGGCGTCGGCCGTCCTGCTCGCGCGCCACGCGAAGAGCGACGAGAGCGCGCTGCTGAAGGCGATCGTCGACGGTCGGGCGATCGTCGCGCCTGCGCTGCTCGAGGCCGAGGACGACTTCGCCCGGACGGCAGCGGTCGTCGACGGCGCGGGCAAGCTGCGCGGCGAGAAGCACTACGTCGACTACGCGGACTTCGCGACCCACCATCTGGTCAGCGCGGTCGGGCCCGAAGGCCTCGGCCTCTACGTCGTCGAACGCCGAGACGCCGCCGTCGAAAGCGAGCCGCTCCGCTGCACGGGCCGCACGCCCCAGTCGCTCGTTCGTTATGCCGGCGCGACGGCTCGTCGCGTGGCCGATGCCGCGGCCGTCGCGACGCTCGTCGATCTCGGTCGCGCGCTCGTCTCGGCGCAGATCCTGGGCTGCATGGAAGTCGCGCTCGAGCAGACCGTCGCCTATACGAACGTCCGCGTTCAATTCGGGCAGCCGCTGGCGACCTTCCAGGCCGTACAGCACCACGCGGCCAACATGGCGATGGCCGTCGAGAGCGCGCGCTTCATGGTCTACGAGGCGCTCGACGCGCTCGAGAACGGTCGCGGCGATTCGCACGACATCGCCGTTCTCAAGGCCTTCGTCTCGCGCGCGGTCCCCGAGGTGACGATGCTCGCCCATCAGCTGCACGGCGGTCAGGGCCTGATCGAGGAGAACGATCTCTACTTCTTCACGGTGCGCGGCAAGGATCGTGCGCTCGCCTGGGGCAGCGCCGAGGAATGCCTCGACCGGATCGCGCAGGAGATCGAGTCGGCCCCGCGCTGGTTGTAGGCGCGGAGCAGGGCGAGACAGCTTTCTCGCTGCGCCGTCCGCGGATCCGCAGACGGCGCGGGTCGTTCGGCGGTGCGCCCGCTACCGGTCCGATTCGTGCCGGCGTCAGCTCGTGCGTTCGGCTCCGGCGTCGAGTGCATCGTCGATCAGCGACTCGAAATAGGCGCGCGCCTCCGTGTCGCTTCGCTCGTCGACGGGCGAGGTCAAGAGCAGGCCGAACCCGACGCACGGGCCCCCGAATGGAATCGCGAGCAGCTCGAGCGCGAACCGGTGGTTCCGGTCCTCGAAGCAGGCCGGAACGGCCCAGGCCCCGGCGTTGTCGTCGTCGAGGTTCGAGCGGCCGTCCGGTGGCGTGGAGCTCGTCGGCGCTTGCGTCGAGAGCCGCGCGAAGAGCCGTTCGGTGGCGGCGACGACGGAGGGATCGGGGGCGAGCTGGAAGAGTCCGGACATCGCGCGGCGGAGCAGCGCAGAGCGGTTCGTCACGATCCGGTCGAGACGTTCTCCGTCGACGAGGATCGCGGCGATGTCGAAGGGCTCGCCCGGCTCGCGGGCTTCCGTCGCGCCGAGGTGTCGGAAGAGCGCGGCGGCCGAACGGTTCAGGAGGGGGATCTTCCAGCTGGGATCGGTGATGAAAGCCGGGAAGGGATCGTAGGCGGCGAGGCTCGGCCCGAGCTTCGAGAGCTGCTCGGGGGTCGCGCCAGCGCCGGGCGCGCTCGCGCCCCATTGACTGGCGAAGCCCGCGGAGTCGAGAAGCCGCTGGATCTCGCGCTGCGGGAGGTCCAGCTGGCTCCCCAATCGCACGACCGTCTGCTCGCTCGGGCCGGAGCGTCCCGTCTCGAGGAAGCTCAGATGGCGCGTCGAGATGCCCGTCGCGAGGGCGAGCTCCTGTTGGGAGATGCCCCGCGATTCCCGCCACTTTCGGAGCAGAGGTCCGAACCGACTCATCTCTCCACCTCTCCGCCTCTACCCGCCTCTACACCCGCCGGGGTCGCGCGGGCGATTGCGGATCACGCACCTTGCATCTGCCGGCAGGTCCGCGCGTGCTCGCGCCCGGCCCAGTTTACCCGTTCGGTAATTCCAATTGGGTGCTCATCTGCGTAGTCTGGATCCAGGCAAAGGCCCCGGGCGCCCCATCTCGGCGTCCATTCGATCCGGAGGAGCCCCCATGTCGAAGAACGCGCCGGACCTTCTCGTCGACGTCGACGTCCGCATCGAAGTCGACGATCGCGACGCCGTGCGGCCGCGCGCACGGATTCCCGCGATTCTGCCGCGTTGGGACGATTGGCCGTCGATCTTCGCCATCGTGGTCGCGATTTCCCTGTTCGCGCTTTCGCTCCTCGGCGTCGGTCGCGCGAACGCCCAGATCTGTCCGTCGGCGTCGCTCCTGGCGAGCACGTGCCGCAACGGCCTCTGTGAGGCCAGCGCCGGCGAGGACGCGTCGAGCTGTCCGGAGGACTGCGCCGACCGCAGTCGCCAGATCCTCGGCTACTACACCCAGGGCATCGCCTGCCCCCCGACGACGATCTACGAACCGCAAAGCGTCCAGGAGCTTCAGGATGCGGTGCGTGCCGTCGTGAGCTCCGGGCGCAAGCTCAAGCCCGCCGGGACGAGCCATTCGGCGACGGACTTGATCTGCGCCGACGGCGGCGGCGACGTCGTCCGCACGAAGTACCTGACGGACATCGGCCCGGTCGAGCCCTTCGAGGGCCATGCTGCGACCGTCGAAGTCGAGGCCGGCGTCCACTTCAACGATCTGCAGGAGCATCTTCATCCGCTCGGCTACAGCTTCGGACTCGCGGCGACCGGCTACGGCGGCATCAGCCTCGGCGGTGCGGTCGCGACCGGTGCGCACGGCTCCTCGCTGCTCGGTTCCTCGACGCTCTCGTCCTACATCGTCGGCATGGACGTCGTCGGTCCCGACGGCCTGATCACGACCTACACCGAAGGCACGACAGGCGTCAGCGACCCCGGTCGCTGGGCAGCGCTGCGGACGAATCTCGGCCTGCTCGGGATCGTCGCTCGCCTGCGCGTGCGGCTCGAGCCCCAGTTCAATCTCAATGTCCAGGTCCGCTACACGACGGAAGCCGCCTTCACCGCGAACGGCGGCGTCGCGAACACCGTCTCCGGCTGCGACTACGTGTTCCTGACCTGGTTCCCGGGCCAGAACGTCGTCCAATATCTCTGCGGCACGCGCGCAGCGCCCGGGGCGCCCGCCCAGCCGCTCGCGCAGAATCGCCTCTTCACGCCCGAGATCGGCGCTCTCGAACAGGCGTTCGCGATTCCGACGCTGCAATCCGGAATGTGCTTTCCGGCGACGCAATGTTTCGTGGAGCAGCAGCGCGTGAACATCTACCAGAACGATCCGCCGCTCGTGATCACCGACGGCCCCGGCGTCGACGCCGAGGTCGTCTCGCGCCATACGTCGCTGACGGGTCCCGCGCATCGCATGATCACGCTCCAGCCGGAGGTCTTCGCCGAGCAGCCGGCGCTCTCCCAGCTCGAATACGAGGGCGCTCTGCCGATGAGCCAGGTCCAGGCTGCCGTCCAGTATCTCAAGAGCGTCTACGACCGCGACGGCGTCTGTCAGCCGTTGATCGGGACGATCATGCGCTTCGACGTGGCGGACGGCGGTCTCCTGATGTCTGCGAACCACGCCCGCAGCGGCATCGCCCCCGGCCAGCAGATGGTCCACCTCGAGTTCGTCGAATACTGGGGCTACGACCTCGACGAAGCCGGTCTCGCCCAGTTCGTCAGCAACCCCTATACGGAGATCGTCGAGTACCTGATCGACCACTTCGACTACTGGCCCCATTGGGGCAAGAACGACGAGTGGGTCTTCGCCGATCCCGGCGTCCAGGCGCGCAATGCTCCGGAGCGCGCGATCTTCAACCAGGTGATCGCCCAGATGGATCCGTACGGCGTGTTCGCGAACGCTTCCTCGCGGCGGAGCGGCTTCGTCTCTCCTTTCGCGGGGCAGAACTTCGCGCAGGCCTACTACGGAAACTGCGCGAGCCAGGATCCGGACGGGGACGGCATCAGCAGCTGCACGGACCGGACGCCCAACGCCTTCTCCGGCATGTACGTCCGGATCGACGACGACGGCATCCTGAGCGGCAGCTGCAATGCGGCCGATACCTGGAACGAGATGAAGGGGAACTTCGGTGCGGACCAGGAGCAGAACATGCGGGCCGGCTGGGACTACGACTCCGAGAACCACTCCTATCACACGTCGACCTTCGCCTGGAATCCCCGCTGGCCCGGGTCCGGCGGAAAATCGTGGGAGGCGCTGATGTCCGCGACCTTCGTCGCGGAAGACACCGGCCGGTACTGCTTCTCCCAGGGCAACGGCGCGACCGGGACGGGAATCGCGACCGGCTGGAACGCCTGCAGCCAGATCTGGATCAACCAGGCCAGGGTCGCCGAGGTCGGCTTCGACAGCTCGAATACGCGGGTCGGCTGCCTCGACCTGACGACGGACCAGGTCATCCGGTTGGACTTCTACGCCCGCCACCACAACGCGAATCTCTCGCGCAGCTTCATCTCGCGACCGCGCTGGTGCTTCGGCGGGACCGCGGACTGCACGCCAACGCGGCGGTTCGAGCAGCGCGAGCTCACGGCGCGATCCTCGCTGGCCTGGCCCTGAGGTCGGAACATCGCTCGCCGCCGCGACGCATCCCGGGCATGAGGCGCATCTCAGTGGCCGGTTCGTTTCGAAGCGCCGCGCGCGGGGTATCGTTGGTTTCCGGCGACCCGACCGGATCGAAGCGCGATGTCGGGTTTGGGTGACCCCCTGCACGGGCTTCCCGACTCCTCGTCTCGATAGAGGGTGTGTCGATCTCCCGAGAGCAGAAGGGAAGACCCGATGCGGAAGTCGTGCACCGTCCTCGTCTTGCTGGGTCTCCTGGTCGCGGGCGATGGGTCGCCCGCTGCGGCGCAGGGCCGCGACGGCGCCCGCCGTGGCAACGACGTCTCGCCCTTTCTCCAGCTCGAGCCGCGCGCTCGAGACCACGCCATCCGGCGCCCCCGGCCCGGTCCGCCGGGCGTGCGCAGCATCGATGGCAGCGGCAACAATCTCTCGAACCCCGAGATGAACGCAGCCCAGACGCAGCTCGCCCGCAGCCTGCCCGCGGCGTATGCGGACGGCGTCTCCTGGCTCGCAGGCGCGGAGCGCCTCGGCGCGCGCGACGTCAGCAACATCGTGAATGCCCAGCCGGAGCTCGTGCCGAACCCGTTCGGCACCAGCGACTATCTCTGGCAATGGGGTCAATTCCTGGATCACGACATCGATCTCACCGAAGGCGTCGATCCGCCGGAGTCGGCGCCCGTCGCGGTGTCCCCGGGCGATCCCCATTTCGATCCGCTCTTCTCCGGCGACGTCTCGATCCCGTTCAACCGCTCGATCTACGATCCGGCGACCGGAACCGACGTCGCGAACCCGCGCGAGCAGATCAACGAGCTGACGGGCTGGATCGACGGATCCGGCATCTACGGCGCGGATCCCGAGCGCGCCTTCGCGCTGCGCGCGCGCGACGGCAGCGGGCGACTCGCGACGAGCGACGGTGATCTGCTCCCGATCAGCGACGGCTCGCTTCCGAACGCGACCGGCGGATCGAGCCAGCCGATGTTCCTCGCGGGCGACGTCCGCGCCAACGAGCAGCTCGGTCTGACGGCGCTGCATACGCTCTTCGTGCGCGAACACAATCGAATCGCCGACGAGATCCGCCGGCAGGCGCCGCGGCTCGGCGACGATGCGATCTACGAGCGCGCCCGTCGGCTCGTCGGTGCGCTGATGCAGATCATCACCTACGAGGAGTTCCTGCCCGCACTGCTCGGACCGCGCGCGCTGCCGCCCTATCGCGGCTACGACCCGCGCGTCGATGCGCGGATCGACAATGCATTTTCGACGGCCGCCTTTCGTTTCGGCCACAGCGCGCTTCCGCCGCAGCTGCAGCGCCTCGACGAGCGCTTGCGCGAGACGGCAGCGGGGCACGTGCGCCTGCGCGATGCCTTCTTCGATCCCGATCGCCTGCGCGAAGAGGGCGGCATCGATCCGCTGCTCCGCGGGCTCGCGCATCAGCGCCATCAACGCATCGATCTCTTCATCGTCGACGACGTCCGCAATTTCCTGTTCGGGCCGCCCGGCGCGGGCGGATTCGATCTGCCCGCCCTCAACATCCAGCGCGGCCGCGACCACGGGCTCGCTTCATACAACGACTTCCGCGAGGCCTTCGGACTCGCACGCGCAGGCGACTTCGCCGGGATCAGCAGCGATCCCGAGGTCCAGGCGCGACTCGCCGCGGCCTATGCCGGCGTCGACGACGTCGACCTCTGGGTCGGCGGGCTGGCCGAAGATCCCGTGGCCGGGGCGCAGGTCGGCCCCCTGGTCCGCGCGATCCTGGTCGAGCAATTCCGCGCGCTCCGCGATGGCGACCGCTTCTGGTACGAGCGCGCGCTCGGGCGCCGGGAGCTCGACCGGATCCGTGGGACCCGCCTCGCGGACGTGATCCGGCGCAATACCGGCATCGGCCGCGAGATCCCGGACGACGTTTTCCGCGTTCCGGTGGCGAGCTCGCCGCCGGCGGAAGGCGGGCGAGGCGGAAGCCAGGGCAGCGGGCGGCGATAGCCCGGATCGCGCTCCGATCCAGCCCTTCCTCCGAAATCCCATTGAGTTCGACGGCTTACCCGAGTCTCTGCGTATTGGGACGCAGCGGCGGCCAATCTTTTTTGTCTCGATGATTGAAATTGGTCAAAGTTTCCCATAAAGTGGTCGATGTTTTGGGAAGAATGCCCAACTGGACTGCGAAAGGAGACTTTTCATGGTGATCAAACATTTCAAGCGAGGACTCGTGGCTGCGGCGCTCGTGGCGCCCCTGATCGCAGCGCTGCCCGGCGCGCTTCAGGCTCAGGAACGAGGCGAGGATCGTTCGACGCGGGTCGAACGGCGTTCCGACGACATCGGCGCGGACGGCCTCAAGCGCCGGGGCGATGGGTCGATCGATGACAGCCAGCCGGGCGCGGGCGGTCGGCGCGGATCCGACGACATCGGAGCAGACGGTCTCAAGCGTCGCGGCGATGGCTCGATCGACGACAGCCAGCCGGGGAACGGCTCGAGCTTGACCGACGATCACGGCCGGGGTCGGGGCCGCGGCCGGGGCCGCGGGGGCGACGATCTCGACCGCTCGGATCGCGCGAGCCGAAGCGACCGGGGCGACCGCTCGGATCGCGGTGATCGCTCCGATCGCGGCGACCGCTCGGATCGGGGCGACCGCGCCGATCGCGGCGACCGCGGCGATCGATCGGACCGCTCGAGCCGATGAGGCCGGGGGAAAGCGGGCGGCCCCGATACGGGGTCGCCCGTCTTCGCTCGAACCGCCGGTCCCGGTGCCGCGCGCCGCGACCGGATCTCTCGACCTCCAGACAAACCGGATTGGACCCCAACGGATGACTGCGATCGCTGTCCATCGGCTCGAGCTTCTCGTCGCCGCCCTCTGCTCCTTCTTCCTGGCCGACGCCGCTTGCGCGGAACTTTCGGACGAGAAGCCCCGCCGCCGCTTCTACGCCTCGGTCGGCACTGGTCTCGAATTCGTCCGAGGCGACTACGGCGACGTCGATGCGGATGGCGACAAGCTCTACACGAACTCCGCCTCCGTACCCGTCTTCGCCCGCATCGAATGGGAGCCGATCACGTTTCGGATCCGGGTCCCGTTCCTGCTGGTCGACGGCTCGGACCAGATCTTCGGCGGCAACGACGGCACCGAGCCCGGTGCCGACGGCGCCTCGGGCCGCCGAACCGATTACGGTCTCGGCGACGTCACGACGAGCCTGACCTGGACCTACTATCCGCCGCCCACGCTCCCCGCGGTGCCGACGATCGATCTCGGCGTTCGCGTCAAGATTCCGACGGCGATGAACGGGCTGGGGACCGATACGACCGACGTGACGCCGCAGGTCGAGGTCTCGAAGGCGATCGGCCGGGTCAGCATCTACGGGGGCACCGGCTATCGCTTCCGCAACGACGACCAGTTCGACGATACGTGGCTCGCGTTCGTCGGCGCGAGCATCCGGATCGTCGAGGCCGTGAGCCTCGGCGTCGGTTACGACTTCCGGCAATCGTCGACGACGTTCAGCGACGATGCGCACGAAGTCTCGGCCTATCTCACGATCCGCTCGGGAGCGCATTGGCGGATCACGCCGGAGGCGATCTTCGGGTTGAGCGACGGCTCTCCCGACTACGGCGGGGCGTTGACCCTCTCGTATCAGTTCTGAAGAACGCGACGTTCGCCTTCCCCGACCGCCCGGAGCGCCCCATGCAGACCTTCAAGCAGATCGCCTTCGCCCTCGTCCCGCTGCTGTCGATCGGACTGGTCGTCGAGCTGACGCTCTGGGCCGGGGGCGTCGATCCAGTCCTGAACCGCAGCGATCCCTACGTCGGCTTCGCCGGCGAGATTCCGCTCTTCGTCGACGAATTCGAGGATGGCGTCCGCTACCGCCGGACGGCGGTCAACAAGCGGGCGTTCTTCAACGACCAGCGTTTCCCGGCCGAGAAGGGTCCGCGGACGCGTCGTGTCTTCTGCCTGGGCGGTTCGACGACGTATGGTCATCCGTATTTCGACTCGACGAGCTTCTGCGGCTGGCTGCGCGTCCAGCTCCCCGTCGTCGCGCCGGAGTTCGATTGGGAGATCGTGAACGCGGGCGGGATCAGTTATGCGAGCTATCGCGTCGCCGCCCTGATGGAACAGCTCGCCCTCGAGGCCCCCGACGACTTCGTCGTCTACACGGGCCACAACGAGTTCCTCGAAGAGCGGACCTACGGCGCGATGCGCGACCGGCCCGCCTGGCTCCGGAAGACCGAGGTCGTCCTCTCGCACTCTCGGATCCACGCCGTGGTCCAGCGCCTCGCGACCCGGATCCGGTCCGCATCGCCCGCGTCGGCCGTCGAGCCGACGGAAGGCGCGCTCCCGGCGGAAGTCGAAGCCCAGCTCGAGTCGAGCACCGGCCTCGACGCCTATCGCCGCGACGACGCGCTGCGCCGCCGGATCATCGAGCGCTTCTCCGACAATCTCGATCGGATGGTCGCGACGGCCGAGGGCGCCGGCGCCCGCATCAGCTTCGTCGTGCCCGCCGACAATCTCTCGGACTGCTCGCCCTTCAAGAGCGAGATCGACGCGGGTTTGGAGGAGCCGGCGCTCGGCGCCTTCGATGACGCCCTCGAGCGGGCCGAAGACGCGCTCTACCGCGGCGACGCGCCGGCCGCGCGAGCCGGGTTCGAGGCGGCGCTCGCGGACAGCCCCCGCCATGCGCACGCCCGCTACGGCCTCGCGCGAGCGCTCCGCGCGCTCGGCGAGGGAGAGGCTGCCCACGCCGAATTCGTCCGCGCCCGCGACGAGGACGTCTGTCCGCTGCGCGCGCTCTCACCGATCGTCGAGGCCGTGCGCGAAGCGGCGCGAAGGCATGCCGTCCCCGCCGTCGACCTGCCCGCCCTGCTGCGCGCGGAGGCGGGCGATGCCAACCGGGCAGCGGGCGAGGATTGGTTCCTCGATCATGTCCACCCCACGATCGAGGGCCATCGACTGCTCGCCCGCGCGCTGGTCGGCGAGATGTACGGCGCGGGCTGGCTCGCAGCCGATCCGCGGACGCGGGCGTCCGAGCTGGCAGCGGCCGAGGGGGCCCACGGCGTCGCAATGGATCCGCGTGTCCACGGCCTCGCCCTCAAGAATCTCGCGAAGACGCTCAGCTGGGCCGGAAAGACCGAGGATGCCGCGAGAGCCGCCCGGCGCGCGCTGGAGATCCTCGGCGAGGACGCGGAGTGCGACTTCGTCCTGGCGGAGCTCGCGACCCTGCGCGGCGAGACCGAGCAGGCGATCGAGCATCTCGAGCGCGCGAGCCGGCTCGATCCGACCTGGGCCAAGGCGCATAACAATCTCGGCGTCGAGCGGATGCGCATCGGACGCCTCGACGAGGCGCTCCTCGCCTACGACGAGGCCTTGCGCCACGATCCGGGCCACGTCGCCGCCCGCTTCAACCGCGCCAACGCCCTGCGGCGGCTCGGACGCCTCTCCGAGGCGGCCGAGGATTTTCGCGCGGTCGTCGCGGTCTCGGCCGACGACGGCGATGCCTGGTTCAACCTCGCGCGGACCTGCGAGGCGATGGGGCTGCGCACGGAGGCCCTGGCTGCGATGCGG
>CAUJGH010000146.1 GCA_963169575.1 Myxococcota bacterium
CGAGATCGGCCGCCTGGCCGGGGCGGCGGCCCGCGAGACCGTCGACGCCGAGGGGCAGGTGGTCGCCCCGGGCTTCATCGACGGCCATACCCACATGGATGCGCAGATCTACTGGGACGCGCTCGGGACCTGCAGCTCCTACCACGGCATCACGACCGTCGTGATGGGCAATTGTGGCTTCACGCTGGCGCCCTCCCGCCCCGATGCCCGGGAGCTCGTCGTGCGCAATCTCGAGCGCGCCGAGGACATCTCGCCGGCGGCGATGGCGAAGGCGATCCGCTGGGAGTTCGAGACCTTCGGCGAGTATCTCGACGTCGTCGATCGGCTGCCCAAAGGCATCAACTACTCGGGCTATGTCGGCCATTCGGCACTGCGGACCTACGTGATGGGCGAGCGCGCGTTCAGCGACGCCGCGACTCCGGCCGATCTCGACGCGATGCTGCGCGAGCTGCGCTCGAGCCTGGCGGCCGGTGCGATGGGATTCACGACCTCGCGCACCCTCAATCATCAGACCGCCGACGACCGCCCCGTGGCGAGCCGGCTCGCGCGCTGGGACGAAGTCGCGGCGCTCGTCATGGCGACGGGCGCGGCCGGCGGGATCTTCGAGATCACGAACGAGGACGCGGCCTTCTCGGATCCGGAGGCCCAGGTCGAATACTTCGATCGGATGTCGAAGCTCGCGCTCGAATCCCGGGCGACGTTCATGTTCGGCGTCGGGAGCACGCGCCATGCCCCCGACGGCTGGCGCGCCTGGACGGGGCTGCTCGATCGCGTCGCGGAAGCCGGCGGAAGGATGTTCGGCCAGGTCCACTCGCGCCGCTTCGACGTGATCCTCTCCTTCGCCGGGCAGCTGCCCTTCGATCGGCTGCCGCTCTGGCAGGCGCTGCGCGCGAAGCCGCTCGCCGAGCAGAAGCGGGCGCTCTGCGACGCCGATCTCGTCGCGAAGCTCGTCGACGAAGCCCATCACGGCCCCTACGGCAACGCGATCGGCGCCGAGGCGCGCAAGCCCGACTTCGACTGGGTCTTCCTGATGGACGAGCCGCTGGGGCCGCATCGCTGCCTCGGCGCGCTGGCCCGGGAGCAGGGGAAGGATCCGGTCGCGCTGATGATCGAGCTCGCGCTCGCGAGCGATTTCGATCAGCTCTTCCTGCAATCGATCGCGAACGAGAATCCGGCGAACGTGCTGGCGCTGATGAAGCATCCGCGGACGCTGACGACCTTCTCCGACGCGGGCGCCCACGTCTCGCAGATCTCCGACTGCTCGATCGCGACGCATCTGCTCGGCCATTGGGTCCGGCGCGAACGGAAGGTCGGCCTCGAAGAAGCGGTCCACTGGTTGACGGGTCGACCCGCGGCCGCCTTCGGCTTCGGCGATCGCGGCGTCCTGCGCGCCGGGGCCGTGGAGGATCTCGTCGTCTTCGACCCCGAGCGCATCGCGCCCGAGATGCCGAGGATCGAATACGACCTGCCGGAGGGTGCGCGGCGGCTCGTGCAGAAGGCGACGGGGATCTCGGCGACGATCGTCGCTGGCGAGGTCCTGCTCCGAAGCGGCGTCCATACCGGCGCCTTGCCCGGAAGGCTCCTGCGCCGCCGCTCGGCGGTGCATTGAAGGCGACTCCGAGCGCGCGCGAAGACGCGGTCGGGGCCCGGTTCGATTTCGAGTTCGAGAACCAGAACGAAGCCGACGAGCGAAAGGGGAATTGCTGGCGATGGGCAAGCTCGAAGAGGACAACAAGGCGCTCGCGCGCGAGATGATCGATGCGCTGACGCGTGCCGACGTCGATTGGGTCAAGCAGAACTACGCCGACGATTTCCAGATCTGGGTGACGGGCACGCTGCCCTTCAGCGGAACCGCCGACAAGGCGGGCGCGGTGGCGGGCATGCCGGCCGTACTCGATCTCTTTCCGAAGGGCCTGACGTTCGAAATCCAGGCGATGACGGCCGAAGGCGAGCGCGTCGCGATCGAGGCGACGAGTCGTGGCACCACCTTCCGCGGCGACGAATACCGCCAGACCTATCACTTCCTGATGCGGGCGCGGGGCGGCAAGATCGTCGAATGGAAGGAGTACATGGATACCGAGCACGCCCGCAAGGTGCTCGTCGGCGGATAGAGGCGATGCGTCTTCCATCGCGTTAGCGTCCCTGCGAGGTCGAAGCAGGGCGGGTACGGGATCGGAAGGGGTCGGGATTGGGTCGGGGGCAGAACGGGATTCATCGGTTCGCTCGGATCCGTGAGCTCGTGATCCTGGCTGCCGCGTTACTCGCCCCCGTTCTCGAACCCTCGCTCTCGCCCGACGCCGCCGCGGGGAGCGCGGTCGCCGCCGAGTTCGGCACCGTCCCGACGGTCCATGCCGTTCTCGTCGAAGAGGCGCCGGTCATCGATGGCGTGCTCGACGATGTCGTATGGCGGCAGGCCGAGGTCGTCACCGATCTGACCCAGGTCGAGCCGGTCCAGGGCGCTCCGCCGAGCTTCCGGACGGAGATCCGGATCCTGACGGACGGCGACACGCTCTTCGTCTCCGTCCATGCCTTCGATCCCGAGCCCGAGAAGATCGTCGCGAACCGGATGGCCCGCTCGGAGCTCTTCTTCTACGACGACAACTTCGGCATCAACCTCGACACCTTCCACGACCATCGCAGCGGCTTCTTCTTCCAGATCAATCCCCTCGGCGGCCGGCGCGACGCGACCTTCGAAGGCGACCTGTTCGAAGAGAACTGGGACGGGATTTGGTATGCGAAGGCCCGCATCGTCGATTCGGGCTGGGTCGGCGAGATCGCGATCCCGTTCAAGACGCTCGGTTTCGTCGAGGGCAAGGACGACTGGGGCCTCAACATGACCCGCCGCGTCCGGCGGTTCAACGAGGACAACCGCTGGGCGGATCCGACGATCCAGCGCCTCTCCGTCAACATGGCGCAGGCGGGCGTGCTGACCGGCATGAACGTCGCGCGCGTCGGCATCGGCCTCGACGTCGTTCCCGCGATGTCGGTCGGTGCCCTCCACGACGAGCTCCGCAATCGCGACAAGCTGATCACGGAGCCCTCCTTCGACGCCTTCTATCGCGTGCTGCCCTCGGTGACGGCATCGGTCACCGCGAATACCGACTTCGCCCAGACCGAGGTCGACGACACGCAGGTGAACCTGACGCGCTTCGCGCTCTTCTTCCCCGAGAAGCGCGAGTTCTTCCTGCGCGAGAAGGGGCTCTTCGATTTCGGCGGGCTCGAGAACGAGAACGGCATTCCGTTCTTCTCGCGCCGGATCGGGCTCTCGCCGGATCTCCAGGGCATCCGGCTCCACGGCGGCGGCCGGGTCACCGGCCGTGTCGGTCGCTACCGGATCGGACTCCTCGACATCCAGCAGGATGGCAACGCCGGTTTCGACGACACGAACCTCGCGGTGGCGCGCGTCTCGGCGACGGTGCTCGAGGAATCCGCCGTCGGGATGATCCTGACCCATGGCGATCCGGCCTCCGAAGAGGAGAACCTGCTCGCCGGTGCCGACGTGAACTTCCGCAGCAGCCGGCTCATTCCGGACCGATCGATCTCGGTCAACGGCTGGATCCAGCAGGATTTTCGCGGCGACGCCTACGGCGATCGCTCGTCGGCGTTCGGCGCCTCGATCGTCTATCCGAACGATCGCGTGAACTTCAAGCTGAAATACAAGGAGTTCCAGAAGGGCTACGACCCGGCGATGGCCTTCGTGAACCGGACGGACGTGCGCGGATACGAGGGCGAGTACCGCCTGCGGTTCCGGCAATCGAGCGGGCCGTTCCGGATGATCGACTTGCAGACGACGGCCAACTTCTTCACCGATCGCGACAACGTGCCCGAGACGGCCGCGTTCAACCTCTCGCCGGTCCGGCTGACCTCGCAGCTCGACGACCTGTTCGAGATGAAGTTCATCTATCTCTACGACAACGTCCCGCGCCCCTTCTTCATCACGCCCCACATCGGCATCCCGCCCCGTGAGTACCACGCCTACAGCGGCCTCGCGGAGCTCACGACGAGCCTCCATCGGCCGTTCCGGACGAAGATCACCGCGAGTGCGGGCACCTTCTACGACGGCTGGGGGGCGCGCATCTCGCCGCTGATCGAATGGCGTCCGTCGCCGCATTGGCTGCTCTCGGTCGAGTACGACGAGCGTCAGTTCTTCGACTACGACGCCTGCAAGGGCTCGACGCGGGGGACGGGGGATTGTCGGCGCGGCTTCGACGAGCCGTTCCGCCGCCATACCGGGTTCGCGACGCGGCTGGCCCGCGTCCGCTTGCAGATCGCCTTCAACACGGAGATCTCCTGGAGCACGGTCGTCCAGTACGACAATTTCTCGAACGGGCTGTCGGCCCAGTCGCGCCTGTCCTGGATCATCGAGCCGGGACGCGAGTTCTTCCTCGTCGTCGGGCAGGATTTCGACGCGACGCCGGGCGACCTGCGCGTTTTGACCACGCGGCCCGTCGCGAAGCTGCGCTGGACCTTCCGATTCTGAGCGTCCGGCTCCGCGCCGCGCGCGCCCCGATCAGAAGCTGTAGCGGATGCCGAAGACCACTTCGTGGGCGTCGAACTCCGAATCGACCTGCCGGGCACCGTTCACCGGCGGGCCGATGCGGCGCGCCCGGAAATTGAGATCTTCGCTCTGGAGGTAGCGGTAGCCGAGGCTGAAGCTCGTCACGTCGCTGAACGGAACGCTGACACCCGCCATCACGTTCCAGATGAACGCGTGATCGTCGGAGTCGACCTCGAACGTGCGGGTCTTGTTGCGCGCGTCGATCTCGATCATGCCCCAGCCGACGCCGAGGCCGAAATACGGAACCACACCGACCTCGAAGTCGTATTCGGCATACACGTTGCCGAGCAAGTGGAGCATCGAGATCTCGCCCTTGCCGTCGCTCTCGTCGCCGTCGACGAGGCGGATCGCGTCGATCTCGCTTCGGCGATAGCCGACGTTGATCTCGGTCCGGAAATGCTGGAGGAACTTCGTACCGATCGCGCCGCCGACGTTGAATCCCGGCTCGGATTCGACCTTGCCGGAGAGACCGATCGGGTTGGCGCGGGTCAGGTTCTGGTTCCGGATGATCGTCAGGCCCGCGTTGTACTCGATGTAGGGCGCGAGTCCGAGGTCGACGGCGCGGCCGGGCGAGGGGCTCAGACAGGCGGCGAGGCCGAGGGCGAACATTCCGAAGCGAAGAGCAGTCATGGGATCTCCCGTTCACGTACATCCGACTCGCGCGACAGGGGCGGCGGATGGCCGAGGGCGCTCGGCCGCGCCCATATTACATCCGTTGCGAGCTGATGTTGCCGCCATCGACCACGAATTCGCTGGCCGTGACGTAGCTGGCCTCCTCCGACAGCAGGAATCTCACGACCCGTCCGATTTCGGCGGGCTCGCCGATCCGGCCGAGCAGGATGCGTCGGGTAAAGGCCGCGTCTCCGAGATGGTCGAGGGCGGGCTGCATCATCGGCGTGCGGATCTGGCCCGGCGAGATGGCATTGATCCGGATCCCGTCCTGTGCGAGGCGATCGGCCAGGGATCGGACGAGGGAGAGGACGCCGCCCTTGGCGGCGCTGTAGATCGGGTTCATCGCGTTGCCGAGCGTGGCGTTGATCGAAGCGAAGGCGACGATGGCGGAGCCCGCATGCGCGCGCAGGTCGGGGAGCAGCGCCTGGGCGAGCAGCGCGATCGGTCGCAGATGGATCTCGATGCCGGCGTTGAAGCCCTCGGGCGTGAGGCCGTCGAGCGAGGCGGTGTCGACGATGCCGGCCGCATGAACGAAGCCGCCGATCGAGGGCAGGGCGCGGCGGGTTTCCTCGGCGGCCGACGCGATCGCCCCCGGATCCCGGACGTCGACGGCATGGCCGAAGGCGATGACGCCGTATCGGCCGGCGATTTCATCGGCGACCTTGCGGCTCCGATCCGCGTCGAGATCCCAGATCGCGACGGGGCGTCCGACGGCAGCGAGCGCTTCTGCGCTCGCGCGGCCGAGGCCGGAGGCTCCGCCGGTGAGGACGATGCCCGTCTGCGGGCGTCCGAGGCGAGGGGCGAGATCCATGCGAGTCCTCCGGATCGATCGGCGATCGTAGGAAGTGGGCGTCGAATGAATGGGGCTGGAGGCGTTCGCTTCCGGAGACGTCGAGAGCGGGCGTCTCCCGGGTGGTCGAGGGAGCGAGCGGGAAAGAGCGCGGGAAAGCGAGCGCGATTCGAGAGCCTGGCGAAGCGAGGTCGGCAGATCCGGGAGTGGGCGTTCTGCGCGCCCGGGCTTGTTAGGCCGACTGGGCCTCGACCGCAGCCGCCGGGGCGGGCCGGACGCTGCGCACGCGCACGAAATATTCGTTCCGCATTTCCCACGGAACGCCGAGCGCGTTGAGGATGTGTCGCTTCGTCGCCTGGCGACACGGCCGGCCCTTCTCCACCGCGTGGATCGTGCGCGGCGAGACGTTGGCGCGTTCTGCGAGGTCGTTCTGGGTCCAGCCGAGGGCTTGTCGGGCAGCGC
>CAUJGH010000147.1 GCA_963169575.1 Myxococcota bacterium
GGATCGGCTCGCCGTCGATCTCCACGCGCGCCTCGAACGGGCGGTGGACCAGCACGGACGAGACGGCCCCGAGCAGGAAACCGATCCGCGGTCCGAAGCGCGGCGTGAGGTGCAGCGCGCGCAGGACGGTGTCCCCGGAAAGTCCGGCGCTGACCTCGTTCGCGAAATGGCGGACCCGCCGCTCGCCGCGGGCGCCCTCCGACTCGACCCGCCCGACGTCGAGCAGTCGGAAATGACCGGCCCGGACCAGCTCGAGGGCCGCATCGAGTCCCCGCGGCAATCCGAGCGAGCGCGCGAAATCACAGCCCGACCCGACGGGCAGGATGCCGAGCGCCGGCCGGGCCGAGGCCGAGCCCAGCGAAGATTGCATGAGACGCGAGACGACCTCGCCGAGCGTCCCGTCTCCGCCGGCAACGAGAATTCGCGCCACACCCCGTGCCGCCGCGTCGGCCGCCTTCCCGACGGCATCCCCCGGCGCGGCCGTCGTCAGAACCTCGAGCGGACCGCAAACGGCCTCGGCCCGGCGCACGATCCGCTCGGCGCTGCGACCGGCCGAACCCCGCCCGCTGGCCGGGTTCAAGAGCAGCAGTGTCGGCAGTCCATCGGTCTTCACGCCGCGACGGTACCGAAAACCTTCGCGCACGAAGCGCGACGACCGGACGGAAACCCCTCGACACGGGATATCCTCGGCCCATGTCGACCGCGTTCGGACGTCTCGCCCTTTCCATCGCCCTCGTCGCAGGCCTGCTCGTCGCGGGCCATGGGCTGCGCAGCTGGCTCGGCATCGAGCTCGACATCGACTCGCTCCGGGCGATGACGACGAAGCTGGGACCGCTCGCGCCGGCGGTCTTCGTCTTCATCGTCGCGGGCCGTGCGCTGCTCTGGCTGCCTTCGCAGGTCGTCCTGATCGTCGCGGGCCTCTGTTTCGGGACGGGCCTCGGCGCGCTCGTCGGCGGCGCCGGTCTGATGATCTCGGGGCTCTTCCTCTTCCTGCTCGCCCGTTATGCCGGGCGCGAGTCGATCGAGCACCGCATCGGGACCAAGGGCAGGGCGCTGCTCGCCTTCACCTCGCGGCGACAAGGCGCGCTCGCCCTGGCCCTCGCCTCGGGCTATCCGCTCTCGCCGCTGTCGCCGCTCCAGGCGGGCGCCGGGCTCACGGCGATGCCGCTCGCGAGCTTCGTCGTGGCGGCCTTCGCCGGCGGGACGGTGCGCGCCTCGACCTACGCCTTCTTCGGGGATGCGATGCTCGAGCTCGAGGGCCATCAGCTCGTCGGCGCGGCCCTTTTGCTCGTCGCGACGCTGCTGCTTCCGTTCGCATCCTCCGGCGGGCGGCGCTGGCTCGCCGAGCTCTTCGCCCAGCGCGACCAGCCGAAGCCGCAGGGCTGATCCGCCGCTCGGCGTGCGCGGCAGCGGATCCGGCCCCGCAGCGGGCTCACTCCCGCAGCAGGTTGAGAGCGGAGCCCGCCTTGAACCAGGCGATCTGCTCGTCGTTGAGCGTATGCGCGAGCTCGAAGCGCTGCTCGGAGCCGTCCTCGTGATGCAGGATCGCCTGGACGCGCCGGTCGGGCGCGAGGCGATCTAGCCCGACGAGCGAGATCCGGTCCGTCTCGCGAATCTTGTCGTAATCCGCCGGGTCGACGAAGGTCAGCGGCAGGATGCCCTGCTTCTTCAGGTTCGACTGGTGGATGCGCGCGAAGCTCCGCACGATCACCGCCGCGCCGCCGAGATGCCGCGGCTCCATCGCCGCGTGCTCGCGCGACGAGCCCTCGCCGTAGTTCTCGTCGCCGACGACGACCCAGCGGAGGCCGCGCGCCTTGTAGTCGCGGGCGATCTTCGGGAAGGACTGGCCCTTTTCGCCGCTCAGCTGATTGAGGCCCGTGCCCGCCTCGCCGGTGTAGGCGTTGATCGCGCCGATGAACATGTTGTCGGAGATGTTGTCGAGATGGCCCCGGAACTTGAGCCAGGGACCGGCCATCGAGATGTGGTCGGTCGTGCACTTCCCCTTCGCCTTCAGCAGGATCGGGAGCTTCTCGAAATCGCGTCCGTCCCAGCGCGGGAAGGGATCGAGCAGCTGCAGGCGATCGCTCTTCGGATCGACCGCGACCTTCACCCCCGCGCGCTTCTCCTTCGCCGGCGGCGCCTCGTAGCCCTCGTAGCTGATGACGAAGCCCTGGGACGGGATCTCCGGCGCGGGGCCGGGCGGTGCGAGCTTGAAGCGGCTGCCGTCGGCCGCTTCGATCTCGTCCTTCAGCGGATCGAAATCGAGCCGTCCCGCGAGCGCGTAGGCGACGCAGATCTCCGGGCTTCCGATGAAGGAGAGCGTCGCCGCGTTGCCGTCGTTGCGCTTCGGGAAGTTGCGATTGAACGACGAGAGGATCGAGTTGGCCTCGCCCGATTGGATGTCGTCGCGCTTCCACTGCCCGATGCAGGGCCCGCAGGCGTTGGCGAGCACCGTCGCCCCGATCGCCTCGAGCGCCTCCTTCTGCCCGTCGCGCGTCACCGTCTGGTCGACCTGCTCCGAGCCCGGGGTACACCAGAGCTGCGTCTTGACACGTGCGCCCTGCTTGCTCGCCTGCCGCGCCACGTCGGCCGCCAGCGAGAAGTCTTCGTAGGACGAGTTCGTGCAGCTTCCGATCAGCGTCGACGAGAGGTTCAGCGGATAGCCGTGCTGCTTCGCATCGGCGGCCATGCGCGAGACCGGGCGCGCGAGATCGGGCGTATGCGGGCCGACGATGTGCGGCTCGAGCTTCGAGAGATCGATCTCGATGATCTCCTGGAAATAGCCGTCGGGATTCGCGAGCACGTCGGGGTCGGGCGTCAGCAGATCGCGGTTCGCGCTCGCGAGATCCGCGAGCTCGCCGCGCTCGGTGGCCTTGAGATAGATCGCCATGCGCTCGTCCCAGGGAAACATCGACGTCGTCGCACCGAGCTCGGCACCCATGTTGGTGATCGTGGCCTTGCCCGTGCACGAGAGCGACGCGACGCCCTCGCCGAAGTACTCGACGATGCGGTTCGTCCCGCCCTTCACCGTGAGCAGCTCGCAGACCTTGAGGATCACGTCCTTCGGCGACGCCCAGCCCGAGAGCTTGCCCGTCAGATGGACGCCGATCACGTGGGGATAGAGGACCTCCCACGCAAAGCCCGCCATCACGTCGACCGCGTCGGCGCCGCCGACACCGGCGGCGAACATGCCGAGGCCGCCGGCATTCGGGGTATGCGAGTCGGTGCCGATCATCATGCCGCCCGGGAAGGCGTATTTCTCGAGCACGACCTGATGGATGATGCCGGCGCCCGGGCCCCAGAAGCCGATGCCGTAGCGGGCGGCGCAGGTCCGGAGGAAGTCGTAGACCTCGGCATTCGTCGTGCGCGCCGTCGCCATGTCGGCGGCGGCGCCGCGGCGCGCCTCGATCAGATGATCACAATGGACGGTCGAGGGCACGGCCGTCTCGTCGCGGCCCGCCTGCATGAACTGGAGCAGCGCCATCTGGGCGGTCGCATCCTGCATCGCGACGCGATCCGGCCGCAGCAGCAGGTAGGACTCGCCGGCGACGAGGTCCTGGCCCTTCGCGTCGTCGAGATGTCCGAGCAGGATCTTCTCGGCGAAGGTCAGCGGCCGGCCGAGGCGGCTCCGCACGACCTTCAGGTTCTCGTGAGTCCGCGCATAGGACTTTCGGACGAGATCGGGCGTGGTTTCGATCGCGGTCATGCTTCCCTCCCTGGCTCGTGAGCCGGATTGCCTGCGGGCGCTGGAACGAACATCGAGCCGGCGTCGACGGCGGTCTTCGCAGCGCGGTCGTCGCGCGCCCGGGCGCTCGAACCCGATGGGGCGGCGCTTTTCGGAGCGACTGTGCGTCGGGCAGAACAGCGGTGTCGGCGACGCACGACATTAGCGCGGCCGATCGGCGCCTTCATGATTGATTCGCGGATCAGGCGAAGACCGGGGCGGACGCTCGCCGCGGCCCGGAAGCCGGAGCTCCCGGCCGGCCGAGGCAGACTCAATCCGCCGCGTCGGGCGCGAGCTCGGCGAAGAGCAGGATCGCCGAGCGCAGGGCCCGCGCGAAGTCGGCGAGATCGAGGCTCTCGTTCTCGCCATGGGCGTTGCAGATCGGATCCTCGAGGCCGAGCAGCAGCGCGGGAACGCCGCCGAGCACCTCGGCAAAGGGCGCGACGAATGGAATCGAGCCGCCGCAGCCGACATAGACGGGCTCCCGTCC
>CAUJGH010000148.1 GCA_963169575.1 Myxococcota bacterium
CGCCGCCGCCATCTCGCGCGTGCTCGGGACGAAGGTGCGCGTGCTCTCGGGCCTCGAAGAGGCGCGGCTGATCTTCGGCGCCTTCCGGCGCCGGATTCCGCTCGGCGAAGCGACGGCGCTCGGCATGGATCTCGGCGGCGGCAGCCTCGAACTCGCGATCGGAGACGACGCCGAGGTGCATTGGGAGACGACGCTTCCGATCGGCGTCGCCCGCCTCCATGGCGAGCTCGTCCAGAACGATCCGATGAAGCGCCGGGAGCGACGCGCCATCGAGGAGCGGGTCGAGGCGGCGCTGAAGCCGCATCTGAAGACGATCCGCAATCGCGCGGCCCGGCAGAGGATCATGTCGGGCGGCACGGTCCGGGCCCTCGCTCGGATCGTCGAGGAGAACGGCGGCGGGAAGTCCGTGAAGGGCGGCCTCCGGATCACCGCTGCCGAGATCGACGCGCTCGCCGATCGCCTCGTCGCCGCGGATCACGCCGAGCTGCTGCGCGTTCCCGGCATGAAGCGAAGCCGCGCCGATCTGCTGCCGACGGGGGCGGTCGTCGTCGATGCGGTGATGAAGAGCCTCGAACTTTCGGAACTGCTGGTCTGCGATTGGGGCCTGCGCGAAGGCGTCATTCTCGAGGCCCTCGGCCTCGTCTAGCGGCCCTCGAATTTCGGCTCCCGCTTCTCGACGAATGCACCCGTCCCTTCGACACGATCCCGCGTCGCAAAAACGAGCCCGAACCCCCGCTGCTCGAGCGCATGCGCCGTCCGCACGTCCGCGTCCTGACCCTCCTGCATGATCTGCTTCGCGAGCCGCGTCGCGACGGGCGCGCGGGACGCCGCGGCGCGGGCGACGGCGATCGCCTCGGGCAGCAGCACCTCGGGGTCGAAGACGCGATTCACGAGCCCGATGCGCAGCGCCTCGTCCGCGTCGATCGGCTCGCCGACCAGCACGAGCTGCTTCGCCCACGCGAGCCCGACGCGCCGCACGAGCCGGCTCGTCCCGCCGAAGCCCGGAATCAGGCCGAGCTTCGTCTCGGGTTGCCCGAGCTTCGCGCCGCGCGCCGCGAAGACGAAATCGCAGGCGAGCGCGAGCTCACAGCCGCCGCCGAGGGCGAATCCATTGACGGCGGCGATCGTCGGGATCGGGAGCGATTCGAGGCGCCCCATCACCCGATGGGCGAGGGCCGAGAAGGCTTCCGCCTCGAGCGGCGTCATCGTCCGCATCGCGGCGACGTCGGCGCCTGCGACGAACGCACGGCCCGCGCCGGTGACGACGAGGGCCCCGATCGTGGCGTCGGCTTCGACGTGATCCAACAGCGCGCCGAACGCCTCGATGACCTCGGCGTTCAGCGCATTCAGCGCCTTCGGGCGATCGATCGTCACGACGCCCACCCGATCCAGCTTCTCACACCGCACGAGCTCGCTCATCGTCTCACTCCTCCGCGTCGACCGCGGCCCATGGATCGATCACCGTCGGCGGCGCCGCATCGACCGCCGAGCGCAGGAACGCGATCCGCCGCCGAATGCTCTCGTCGGCGAGCTGCGCGCAGAAATGCCCCTCGCGCAGGACGTCTTCGGAGAGCGGAAGCACCTCCGGCTGGCAGCCCGGCGCCGCCGGCAGCGACGAACCGTAGGGCACGATCTCGACGTACGCGCCCGTCGTCCCGTCGGCGAGATTGCCACGCAGCGGCGCGACGGCGCGCGGCAACGCCAGCCCGCCCTCCTCCTTGGCCTCGAGCCATGGGAGCGGCCCGACCACCCACGCGAGCGAGCGGCTCGCCCGGATCGGGATGTAGCGATCCGCGAAGCCCGCGGTCAGCAGCAGGCTCGGCCGCGCGAGCGCCGGTCCGCGCCGATCGTTCTCGCTTGCGAGCGAGCCGCCGCGATGCAGCCGGAGCGCGTGGAGATGGCCGTCCTGGCGATCGATCGCCGTCTGGAAGAGCGCGAGAGTGATCCAGAGATCGACGGGCCGGAAATCGCCGAACAGGAAGGGCAGCGACTTCACCATGCTGCTCGCTGCCTGATGCAGCGCGAGCTCGGTCAGGCGCGCGCCGCCCGCGACGAGCGAGGCCGCGCGGATCCGATCGCTGTAGGCGACGAGCGATTGACCGTGGATCGCGCCCTGGCTGATGCCTTCGTAGACGAGCGGGAGCGCGGGATCGAGATCCGGACGGCCGTCGGGCGCTTCGGCCGGCAGGACGTCCAGGGTCGCGAGCTCGGCGAGCGCTTCGACGAGGGCGAGCTGTTCGCCGAGGGTGACGAGCCAGTCGTCGGGGACGATCGCCTTGCGCCGGACCGAGTTCGCGAGGGCCGTGACCTGATCGACCACGAGCTGGCGCCGATTGGTGCTGGTCGGTGGCCCGCCGCGATTCCAGAGATCGGTGAAGCCTACGACGGCGAAGCCCGCTTCGAGATAGGCGTCCTGCTGCGGCGATCCGATCTCCTCGTCGGCCGAGCCGGGATTGCCGTGCTGATACATCAGGATCGGGGCGGCTTCGCGCTCTGCGGCTCGCGGCAGGGCGAGCACGAAACGAAGCGCGTCGCGGCCGACGACGCGGGGGCGCCCTTCCCCGTCGCGCGCGAGTGCGCGCACGCGCCGCTCGCGCCAGACCGGGACCCCGAAGCGTCCATGGACCAGCGCGGCGAGCGGGCGCGACGGGTCGCGAGCGGTCTCGACGCGCTCGATCTCGATGCGGGGACCCGCGAGCGCGCGCACGTCGGCGAGCATTGCGAGCGGATCGCGAGCGAGATCCGAGAGGCTCCGGACGGTGAACGGAAGCGCGAAGACGAGGTCGTCCCGGGTCCAGGGGATCGCGAGTGCCGCATCCGAGACCTCGAGCACGCCGCGGAGCTGCGCCGCGACGACGGCCTTCGCGCCGATCGGCGAGTCCTGTCTGCGATCGAGGATCGACCGGATCGACGCAGGCTCGACCATCGAGCGCCCGACGCGGGACGCGACGCCGCGACGCATCAGCAGCGCATAACGTCCCCCGGGTCGCAGCGGCCGCGCCGGCAGGACCCACAGCACGTGATCCTCGATGCCGATCGCGGTCCGGTCCTTGCGGAGCACGGCTTCGAAGGGCCAGCGTTCACCGCGCTCCGGGCTCGCCGGATCCACGTCGACGAGAGCGATGGTCGAGGCCGGATCGAGTGAGGCATCGACACTGCGCGGGATCGAGGCGACGTCGATGCGATCGCTGATCGGCAACACGATCGGACCGATCGGGCTCCAGCCGTCCGCCCTGCCGAGCTCCGGCCGCAGCCCCTCGATCACCTCGCGTACGTCGCCGCGCGCCGCCACCGGCAGATCGAGACGCAGCCCCGTCGGCATCGACGGGTCTGCCACCGTCCAGAAATCGTCGGGGATCGGCGCGACCTCGCCGGGATCAGCGCGCCGGTACACGACCGAGAGCGCGCGCCCGGGCGCCGCACTCGCGCGAAACGTCTCGAAGGTGATGGCCTCCGGGCGAGCGGCCCGCGTCCAGCCGAGACGGCAGGATCGCGCGGCGGGCAGGCGCTGCTCCGGCTGTACGATGATGCGCCCGCCCGCGAGCCGATGGATCCGCGCCGCGATGACCTCGTCCCCACAGACGAGCTCGAGGACAGAAACCGAGTCCGCAGCGCTCTCCGGGAAGACATGCAGCTCGGGCCAGCTGCCGACGGGCACTGCGACCGCATCCGCCGCCGGGCGCGTCTCGATCCGCTCGGCGACGATCGGTGCGGACTCGGACTGCTCCCCGTCCGAACACGCCAGGCCCCAAATAACGCTGCCGCCGAGTACGACCACGAGCAGTCTGGGATATGCTCGGCGGCCCGGATCCCGCGATAGGCGGGGCGGCCGCGCCCGACGAAGAGAGCTCGAGGGACGCAAGGAACGAAAAGGAGACTGCATGGCTTCGTTCGCCCGGACCTGTTCTCTCTTCGCCGCGACGATCGCCGTGATCGGGCTCGCGGGCGCGCATTTCGGCGTTTTGGCGCCGCTGCGGGGCTTCTACCTCTGCATGGGCGGCGCCCTGCTCGGCGGGCTGCTCAGCGTGATTCTCAGTCTAGTCGGGATCGCCACGACGCGCGGTGGCCGCGATCCCGGCGGTCGACAGAAGGCCTGGACCGGAATCGCGATCGGCCTCGGCCTGATCCTGGCGGTGCTCGCCGGCGTGGCCGGAAGTGGAGCCGCAGGAGTCGACCGCGAAGCCTCCGCGATCAACGACATCTCGACCGATCTCGAGGATCCGCCGGCGTTCGCGCCGGCGAGCGTCGTCCCCGAATACGCGGGCCGGGACATGCGCTACCCCGCCGAGTTCGTCCCGATCGTGCGCGCCGGCTATCCGGATCTCGGCCCCCTCGTGGTCGACGCGCCGGTCGAAGCGACCTTCGCCCGCGCGCTCGAGGTCGCCGAGGACATCGGCTTCGAGATCGTCGCCCGGAACGAGCCCGAGCACGCCTTCGATGCCCGCGAAGCGACGTTCCTCTTCCGGTTCGTCGACGACGTCGTCGTGCGTGTCCGGCCGGAGGGCGAGGGATCCCGCGTCGACGTGCGCTCGAAGTCCCGCGACGGCCGGGGCGACCTCGGGGCGAACGCGAAGCGCATCCGCCGTTTCCTGGACGCGATGCGCTAGTCGGGAAGCGCGGCGAGCGCGGGGAGCGACGAGCAGAGCCGGACGATCGCGAGCATCGCGTCGAAGGTCTGGGTCGTCCGGCCCGCCGGCCCCGCGAGCGACAGCTCGTCGAATCCGCCGTCTCCCGCCTGCTCGCCGAGAACGCGATCGAGCAGCTCGATGACGTCGAAGGTCGCGCCGGGCATCGCCTGGGCGTCGCATGAAAGCAGGATCCGCATCGTCGCGACCGCGTCGATCCTTCCGCTGCGAAATCCCTTCTCGAGCGCGCGTCCACACCATTGCAGCAGCTCGTCCGAGCGCTCGTGTCCGACGTTCGTGAAGAAGAGCGAGCAGGCCATCAGCGCCGGATAGCCGTCGTGCTCGACCGCGTCGGGCGAGAAATGCGCGACGAGGAACTCGCCGGCGCGCTCGAGCCCGTCGGCCTTCGACACCGGCGTGCGGCCGAGCATGCCGGCGACCATGCCCGTGA
>CAUJGH010000149.1 GCA_963169575.1 Myxococcota bacterium
CGCGCGGCCGACGAATTGGGGTTCGGGTCCAGGTTCGCGCAGGATCGGGGTCGCCCCGCCGCGCGGGCGCGGATCCTAGCGGATCAGCCTCGACGCGCCGCGGAAAAATCGCGCTCAGGCGCCGTCGTCCGCGATCCGCAGGACGACCTTCCCGAAATGGCCGCTGGACTTCAGGAGCCGGTGGGCCTCGGCGGCCTGCGCGAGGGGGAAGACCTGGTGGAGGATCGGCCGGATCCGCCCGGCCTCGAAGTCGGCTCCGAAGCGCGCGAGGAAGGCCGCCACGATGGCCGCCTTCTGGGCGGCGCTGCGGGTCCGCAAGGTCGAGCCGATGACGCGCAGACGCCGCGCGAGCAGAACGCCGAGCGGAATCTCGGCCTTCGCCCCGCCCATCAAACCGATCAGGACGAGCGCGCCGTCGTCGGCGAGCGCGCGCAGGTTGCCCTCGAGGTAGGGGCCGCCGATCGAATCGAGCACGACGTCGACGCCCCGGCCACCGGTCGCCTCCCGCGCGACCGCCACCCAATCGTCGCTGCGGTAGTTCGCGGCCGCCGTCGCTCCGAGCTCGAGGCAGCGGCGGCATTTCTCCTCGCTGCCCGCGGTCACGACGATGCGGCCGCCTGCGCGCGTCACGAGATCGATCGCGGTGGTCCCGATCCCGGAGCCGCCGCCATGGACGAGAACGCTTCCGCCCTCCGGCAGCGCGGCGAGCTGGAAGACGTTCAGGAAGACCGTCAGGAGCGTCTCGATCGAGCCCGCTCCCTCCTCGAACGAGAGCGAGCCCGGCAACCGGATCACCGAGCCCGCATCGACGACCGACTCCTCCGCATAACCGCCCCCCGGCAGGAGCGCCATGACGCGATCGCCCGGAGCAAAGCCCCGCACGTCCTTCGCAACCTCGGCGATGCGACCCGCGCACTCGAGCCCCAGGATCGGCGACGCTCCGGGCGGCGGCGGATAGAAGCCCTGGCGCTGGAGCAGGTCCGCGCGATTCACGCCGCACGCGACGTTGCGGATGCGGACCATTCCGGGCCCGAGCACGGGCGCGTCCGCCGGGCCGATCTTCATGCACGATTCGTCGCCGGGCGTATCGATCACGATGGCTTTCATGGCGGCGGCAAGCTTAGTGCAACTCGCGCGGGCGGCCGCGAGGACGGCCGTGACCCGTGCAGACCATCACCCGCGTGCCGGCTCGACTGCGCCGAAGAGGCGCCCATGGATGGCAACCGCTCGAGCTCGGCGACCGGTGAGGTCCGGAGCGGACTCCGCTCCGGGACGAGACCGTCCCGTACGGGCCCGGGCCGCGCCGGTCGCCCCCGCCGCCCCCGCCGCGTCGGCGCCCCGCTGCTGTTGCTGCTCGTCGTGGGTGCCTCGGCTGCGAATGCCGAGCGTCCCGCAGCGAACGACCCGAAGGAAAGGTCGGCGTTCGCGGCGCCCGCCCTGCCGCGTCTCGACGATCATTGGCGTGCCCGCGGCGTGGCCTTCCTCGACCTGCCCCTCGGCCTTCGGGCCCGCTACGAGGCCCGGGCGCTCCATCGATTCGGTGCCCCTCGCGACGGATCGTCGCTCTTCGCCGAGCTCATGGACGATGCGAACCGCCGAGCGACACGTCTGCTCGAGAGCCGTTTCGCCCTGAGCCGCGCCCTGGCGCCGCACCTCGAGATCGAGCTCGCATGGGCCGCGCGCAGTCCGCTCACGATGTTCGACCTGACGCGCATCGAGGATCAACGCGTCGCCGCGATGATCCGCTTCGTGCCCTGAGAGGCCGTGAAGAGATCGTCTCGGTCGCGGCGCTTGCCGCTCCGAAGCGGACGCGGCGCAGAGGGCTCAGCGATCCGTCGAGCGTGCGCGTTCGAGATCGGCCCCGACGAAGCGGGCTCCCGCCAGACAGATGACCACCGCGAAGAGCGGCGCCAGCGTCGGCACGAGCAGCGAATAGCGCAGCGCATCGTCCCCGAAGCGCGCCCCGAACCCGTCCGCGATCACGCCGACCAGCAGCGGACCGGCGGCGAGGCCCACGAGCGTCGTGACGAGCGTCGAGACCGCCGCCGCGAACGCGCGCATGCGCAGCGGAGCGATGCCCTGGATCGTCGACATGAAGGGTGCGGTATAGGCCCCACCGATCACCGAGCCGACGAGACTCCAGAGCAGCGCGACGGGCATCGACGGCAATCCGATCGCGGCCAGCGCCCCCGGCATCGCGATCCGATCCGCCTCCGGCCAGAGCAGGAAGGCGACGAGCACCGGAACGCTGAGCACATGGCCGAGCGCGGGCACCCAGAGATACCAGCGCGTGTCGCGCGCCCCGAGCCGATCCGCGAAATACCCGCCGAGGAAGATCCCCAGCATCGAGGGCAGCGGGCTCGTCAGGAAATACCAGGTGCCCGCTTCGAACTGCCCCATGTGATAGGTCCGGATCAGGAAGGCCGGCTCCCAGAGATTGCGGCCCATCGAGGAGAAGAGCGAGAAGGCGTTCGCCGCGAGGATGAACTGATAGGTCCGGGTCGCGAGCAGGGCCTTCAGCGTCGGCCAGAGATTCGATGCCGTCGCCTGCCGCCCCTCGCTGCCGCCCCGGCGCGGCTCCTCGATCGTGAGGCGATAGAGGATCGCGAGCAGGACGCCCGGAACGCCGGCCGCGAGGAAGGCGTTGCGCCAGCCCCATCGCTCCGAGACCCATCCCCCCAGCACCATCCCGATGCCCATGCCGAGGACCGCTCCGATCGAGACGACCGAGATGCCCCGCGCGCGCTTCGTGGGCGGCAGGTAGTCGGAGAGCATGGAGACCGAGGGTGAGGTCCCACCCGCCTCGCCGACGCCCACGCCCATGCGCATGACGAAGAGCTGGGCATAGCTCGTCACGTAGGCGGTGCCGCAGGTGAACAGGCTCCAGACGAGCAGCGACCAGGCGACGATGTCGCGCCGGATGCCGGTCGTATCCGCATAACGGCCGAGGGGCAGGCAGAGCACGGTGTAGACGACGGCGAAGGCCGGCCCGAGCAGCCAGCCCATCTGCGTATCCGTGAGCGCGAAGTCCTGCTTGATGGGTTCGACGAGGATCGAGAGGATCGTGCGATCGACGTTGCTGAAGATCATGGTCATGAGGACCATGAAGAGCACGTAGCGCGTGTAGCGCGGCGGGTACGGATCGGGGATCGCGAAGGCGGGCGGCGGCGTGGACGACGCAGGCGGGGCGACGGGACGGTCTGCGGGCACGGAGCCTCCAGGCAAGGCGACCACGCCATGCACGATCGTGGCGCGCGCGTGCGGGCCCGTCGCTCGGTCGTCGGATCGCCGGCCGACGATAGTGAAGGCCGAAGCGTCCGCATCGCGCGCTTCGCGTCTCGCGCTCCGGCCGGGATCCGCAGCCGTCGTTTGGCTCGGATGACGGGCCGCGATAGGATGCGCGCCGCCCGCCGACGTCGGCTGGAAGGTCGCCGGTGTACAAGCACCGTTCACGGGAGGACAGTCCGGGCTCCACAGGACAGGGAGGTCGGTAACACCGACCCGGGGTGACCCGAGGGAAAGCGCAACAGAAATGACACCGCCGATGGCGCGCCGCTCGCAAGGGCGGCGCGATCAGGCAAGGGTGAAATCGTGGGGTAAGAGCCCACGCGCGACAGCCGGGCGACCGGCGGCGAGGCAAGCCCCTCCCGGAGCAAGCTCGAATAGGGACACCGCCAGAGCGGTCCGCTCGATCGTCTGCGCGCAAGCGCCGGCGCGGTGTCCGGGTGAGAGTGCTCGAGCCGCCTAGCAATGGTCGGCCTAGAGGAATGACTTTCGCCGCGGGCGGGGCAACCTGCTCGCGGAACAGAACCCGGCTTACAGGCCGATCCGGACCTCGCGTCCGGACCTCCGGAAGGAAGCCCTCGGGCCATGTCCGGAGCGCTTCGACGGGCAATCGAAGTCGATCGGGCGACCGATCCGGGATCACGTCCGGGATCAGGTCGGCGATCGCGTCCAGGCGGATGCCCGCGATCGCATCAGAGGTCGAGGCGAAGACAGTGCAGGCGAGCCCGTCGCTCGGGGTCGTAGTCGTCCCATTTCCGCTTGGGGACCTCGCCCGGGCCGACGGGGCGGAAGCCGTGGCTCTCGAAGAACGCCTTGACCCGCTCGGAGGTCGTGCATCCGAAGACGTATCGGAGGCCCTGCTGCCGGGCATGGTCGATTGCGAAGCGGACGATGTGGCCGCCGGCGCCCTCGCCGACATAGCGGGTCATCGCGAAGAGCGACGCGACCTCCATCGCGCGATCCTGCTCGTACGGAAGCAGCGCGCCGACGCCGGCCAGGTAATGGCCTTCGATGAAGACGCCGACACCGTGGGCGAGCACCGCGTCCCGCGCCTCCTCGCCCCGCGGCACCAGGAATCCGTCCGCCTCGCCCCGGGCGATCAGGTCGTGGGCCGGGTCGTAATCGTCGATCGCGAGCGGGCGGACCTCCGCGTAGCGATTGCGCGTGAAGAAGATGCCGGCGCCGGCGTAGGTGAAGAGCTCGAGCGCGAGGTCCGAGGCGGCACAGACGTTCACCGCCGAAACGCCCCCCTCGATGACCCGGCGGATCGTCTCGAGCACGCTCCTCCGCCCCGGCGTCACGCGCAGCGGCAGATCCGCCGCCCGCCTTCCCCCGCCCGGAGCCAGCAGCGGACCGAGATGGGCGAGATCGACCACCGAGATGCGACCCGAGCCCTCCGCCCGCTCGACCGGAGGCGTCGACTGGATCCAGACGAGCTTCGACAGGCGCAGCATGCCCATCGCCCGCTCGCAATCCGCTTCGAACCGCTCCGCCGAGATCCGCATCCCGGCGCTCCCATTCTCGCGCAGCCGACGCCAGAGCCGGGGACCCGCATTCTCTTCGTCGAGCGCCACGGCAGGCCCGCCGCCGGCAATCGCCAGGATCGGCTCGATCGGCGAGAGGACCACGACCTGCGATTCGTTGTTGACCAGCTCGTCGATCACGCTCGCG
>CAUJGH010000150.1 GCA_963169575.1 Myxococcota bacterium
GGCCGTCCTCGCCGAGCACCGCGATCTCGACGCCGATGCCCGAGATGCCGGCGCGCGCGCGCCGCGCCCAGTCGGTGGCCTCGGTCGCGGCGTCGGGGGCGGAGATCGTGAGCAGCGGCGCGGTCTCGGTCAGGCCGTAGATCTGCAGAAAGGACCAGCCGAGTTCGCGCTCGAGCCGCTCGATGAACGCGGCGGGCGGCGGGGCGCCGGCGACGGTGAAACGGGGCTTCGTCCGGACCGTGAAGCGCTGTTGGTCGGGAAAGTCGAGGATCGTGCGCAGCACCGCCGGCGCCATGCAGGCGAACGTCACGGCCTCTTCGGCGATCAGGCGCCAGATCGCCTCGCCGTCGATGGCGCGCAGGATGACGTGGGTGCCGCCCTGACCGGTCAGGGCGTAGACGCCGCCCCAGCCGTTGCAGTGGAACATCGGGAGGGTCCAGAGCTCGACGTCGTCGTGGCGGATGCCGAGATGGGCGATCAGGTTGTAGGCGTTCAGATAGCAGTTGCGATGCGTGAGCATGACGCCCTTGGGCCGGCTGGTCGTGCCCGAGGTGTAGTTGATCGAGACGAGGTCGTTTTCGCCGAGCGTCTTCTCGAGGATCGGCCGGCCGGCCGGCGCACTCTCGAGCAGCGTGTTCCAGTCGAGCCAGCCGGGCGGCGTCTCGCCTTCGTCCTGCGCGACGATGAAATGGCGAACCTTCGGCAGCCGGTCGCGTAGCGCGTCGACGACGCCCGTGTACTCCGCATCGACGAGCACGGCGGCGACGCCCGCGTGATTCAGGATGTATTCGTGGTCCGCGCCGACGAGGCGATAATTGAGGGGCACCAGCACGAGTCCCGCCTGTGCGGTCGCGTAGAAGCTCTCGAAGTAGAAATGCGAGTTCGGCGAGAGCATGCAGACGCGGTCGCCAGGCGCGAGGCCGAGCGCGAGCAGCGCGTTCGAGAAGCGATCGATGCGCTCCTCGAGCTCGCGGTAGAGGAAGCGGCGGGGACCATCGACCAGGCCCAGCTTCGACGGGTAGTGGCGTGCGGCGCGGCGGAAGAAGTCGGTGACCAGCAGCGGGACTTCCATCGGCGTTCGGATCCTCCGTCGGACGCGCTTGCCCATTGGGTCGTGCACGCGGGGGCGCTCGGTCCGAGCACACCTGCGAGGGCGACGTCGTTCGGGCGGCCAGTGTAGACAGGACGCCCGGGTCCCGGGAGGCCGCCGGAGCGACCGGCGGAATGCCGCTCGCGGCGGGCTGCGATGCGGAGCGGGCGCTAACGTCCGAGCCGTTCGGGCCGGAGGGAGCGCGAGGGCGTCCGACCGGTTCGGCGCAGATGCGGGCGCGCGATTTTCTTGCGCACGTTCGATCGTCCCGAGCGGCGATCACGAGGGGAGACGATTTGAGCGGGCGCGAGCGCGACGAGCGATGGAGCGACCTTCTTCCGAGCGGGCGGAGCCTTCCGAGCGGGCGGAGCGGGATGGAGGCGCCGATCCTGGCCGACCGCTTGCCGGTCCTGGATGGCCGCACGACCGGCCTCGACAGGGGCATGGCCGGCAAGGCCGAGGAGGAGGCGCCGAAGGACGAGGGGCTCGGTCTGCGCATGTTGAAGACGCGAACCGTGCTCGTTTCGGGCGCGGTCGACGACAAGCTCGCTGAGCGGACGATCGAGAAGCTCCTGATCCTCGAGGCCGAGAATCACGATCCGATCCGTTTGATGATCACGTCGCAGGGCGGTCACGTCGATTCCGGCATGGCGATCCACGACATGCTGCGTTTCATCGAGTCGCCGGTCATCACGATCGGCGCCGGCTGGGTCGCGAGCATCGCGGTCCCGATCCTCTTCGGCGCGCCGCGCGAGCGGCGCTATTCGCTGCCGCATACGCGCTTCCTGCTGCACCAGCCCTCCGGCGGTGCCGGCGGGCAAGCGAGCGACATCCGCATCGAGGCCGAGGAAATCCTGAAGGTCCGCGAGCGGCTGAACGCGCTGATCGCGGCCGAGACCGGCCAGTCGATCGAGCGCGTCGCGAAGGATTCGGATCGCAACTTCTGGATGGACGCCGAACAGGCGCGCGAGTACGGGCTCGTCTCGCGCGTCGTCTCGCGCGCGGGGGAGATCGACTGAGAGGCTGTGGGAATATCGTTTCTGTCGCGGCGCTCTTGGGGCCGCCGACACTCGATGGGCCGCCGGCGCTCGATGGGCCGCCGACACTCGATGGGCCACTGGCCGCTCGATGGGCTGCCGGCGCCTGCTAGAGCGAGAAGCTCTCGCCGCAGCCGCAGGTCTCCTGCGCCTTGGGATTCTCGATCTTGAAGCCCGCGTCGTTCAGCGCGTCGGAGTAGTCGATCCGGATCCCGTCGAGGTAGCGCGCGCTCTCGGGATCGACGACGACGCGCAGCCCGTCGAATTCGAGCTGGTCGTCGTCGGGGCGGCCCTCCCGGTCGAAGAGCAGCTCGTAGCGCATGCCGCTGCAGCCGCCGTTGCGGACGGCGACCCGCAGCGCGCCGTCCGCGTGCTCGCTCGCGGCGAGGAGCTTCAGGGCCTTGCGGGCGGCGGCGGGTGTCAGTTCGAGCTGGACCATGTTCTTGCCTCGTCTTTCCGTCTTGTTTCCCGTCCGGTTTCCTTCCGGAATTCTTGACCCGCTCGATTCGGGCTCGTGAAGCGACTGCGTTCGTGCGCGCTTCGGTCGCGCCTCGTTCTCGAGCGGCATTCGCCTGCGCTGGCGCCTGCGCCGGCCCGAGCGGACTCGGCCGGGGCCCGGCCGCACGGCCGCTGCGTTCGATCAGCACACCCCGGCGTGCACCGGCCCCGCAGGCCATGGCCCGGGGCTGCACGCCGCCG
>CAUJGH010000151.1 GCA_963169575.1 Myxococcota bacterium
GACATGGAGGACATCGGGATGGCTTCCCAGGAAGCCGAGCATGCGACCGACCTGCTCCTGGCTCTTGCCAGCGCGCAGGTTGTTGACGACACCGATTCTCAAATGGGTCCCCGGACGTGAGGGAAGCTCGGGACTCGACCGGTCCACTGGCCGCTCCCCCGACAGGCCGGGCGGAGCGTGCATGAACTTAACGGCGGTCGATCGGATTCATGAATGTGATGGATGCCACACCCTTCACATTGCTTTCCGTCGTCTCGACTTCGATCTCCCGTTGTGAGTTGGAAACGCGCAGCGCATCGCCGGTCGGGGGGAGGGACGGGTCTTCCAGCGCGGGGCGGATGCTAACCGCGATCCGACTGTCCGCCCAGACCTCCTGGGGCTGCGTTGATCTTCGGATGAACCAGCGGAAGGGCTGAGGGATCACCTCGAGCGGATCAAAGCGCAGCCATTCGTTGCTGAGGCGAATTTCCCCCGATCCAGGACTGCCCGCGAGCGAGAATCGGTCCGGGACGGGATAGGTGGTCGCCGGGCTGCCTGGCAGGAGCGCCGTACCGTCCCGCCAGCGGGCGGCGAACTGGATCGATCGGTCCGCCGCCTCCGTACCCGGCGTCGCAGGGGCCCGCGACAGGACCTGCCAGGCACCCGAGAAGCGGTCGCCATCGCGGACCTGGAGCGCGTAGAAGCCGGCTTCCCCTGCGCGCCCGAAGACGTCGACACGGCGATCGAGGAGGGCGGCCTCGTCGTCGGGCGTCCAGCTGTGGATCAGCCAGGTCCGTCCCTTGACCGCGAGCGGCGACGTCATCCAGGGCGCCTGGAGCGTGCCCTGCGTCGCGGTAGCCACGGCGAGGACCTCGACGAAGTAGCGGCGCGGGAGCTGGGCCGCCGGGACCTTGCCCGAAACCACCGCGTCCGAGAAATCGAAATCGAGGCGGATGTCGATGTCGTCCTTCGTGATCTTGAGGGCGCCGCGGGGCCGGTGCAGATCGAGATGACTCGCTGCGATGTCGAGGAAGAGCCGGTCGGGCGAGAGCGTCCAGGCATTTCGCTGGCGCCCGTTCACGTAGCGGTACGGCGGGCGGCCCTTCTCCATCAAATGGCCGACGGCGACGGCGCTGTGGTCGCCGGGGCCGGCGTTCGTGATCAGGAAGCGCTGCGTGATGTGGTGGCCGCTGTCGAGCTCGACGAAGAGCGTCCAGTATTCGCTCGCGCTGTCGCCGGCGAGCATGCGCGCCTTCGGGTCGAGCGGTGCGGGCGACAGGGTCGTTCGAACGGGGAGTCCGGCGGATTCGGGCGGGCTCGCGGGTTGCGTCGACTGCGAAGCGGAGACGCGCGGAAGCAGACATGCGCCGAGCAGCACGGCCCAGGCGATCAGCGCACGCCGCCGCGCGGCTGAAGCCGGGGGACGCGATCGGCGGAGCGGGCTGGACGGGGGAGCGGAATCGGACGGAGGGCCGAGAAGGGCGGCTGCGAAGTCGGCGGACGAACCTGGACCGGAGTGCTTGCGACCGGAGTGCTCGTTCAAGGTCGGATTCCCCTTTTTTTCAGCGTCTCTTCCATCGTCGATCCGCTCGCGATTCGGCTCGTCGATCGCGCCGTCGCTTCGGATCGCCTCTGGCCCGCGTTCTCCACGTCCGCTTTCGATCGACGGCGATCGAAGCTATCACACCGCCCACCGGCGACCGTCGGTCGGACTCGGCCGACTTCCGGACCCGATCTGACTCGCGCCGAGGAGCTCGGGTTCCCCGGCTCGGCCCCGGGGATCTCGCGGGCGGGGCGCGGCCGGGAAGCAGCGGGGAAAGCGACGGCGTGAGCGGGCTCTTTCGATTCGCCCATCTCTCGGACTGGCATGCCACGACGCTCTCCGGCGGCGGCTGGGACCGGTTTTGCGGCAAGCGCCTCTCCGGCTTCGCGTCCTGGGCGCTTCGCCGCCGGCACCACCACAGCCCCGACGTGCTCGAGGCGGCCTTTCGCGACGTGAAGGCCCAGGCCGTCGACCGCATCTTCGTCACCGGCGACCTCACGCACGTCTCGTTGCCCGCCGAGTTCGAGGCCGCCCGCGCGCAGCTGGAGGGCCTCGGTCCGCCCGATCGCGTCTTCCTGATTCCGGGCAACCACGATTGTTATGTCCCCGTCGCGGCGTCGCGCGGATGGGATCACTGGGCGCCCTACCTGCGCGGTCGCCTCCCCGTCGAAGTCGATGCGGAGCTCGCGCCGCTGCTCGCGGCGCCGCCGGCGCCGGATGCCGCGCCGCGCCATGCGGATTATCCGACGCTGCGGCTCTTCGACCGGATCGCGGTGATCGGTCTCTGCTCGGTCGTGCCGACGCCGATCTTCAAGGCCGGCGGCGAGCTCGGGCCGGCGCAGCTCGCCCGCCTCGAGGGGCTGCTCGACGTGCTGGGCCGGCGCGGATTCTTCCGCATCCTGCTGATCCATCATCCGGTCCATCCCCACGGCGAGCCCGAGCGGCGCGCACTCTGGGATGGCGAAGCGCTGCGGCGCGTGCTGGCGGGAAGCGGCGCCGAGCTCGTGCTCCACGGCCACAAGCATCTGCGTCGCGTCCACTACCTGGACGGACCGCAGAAGCCGATTCCCGCGATCGGTGTTCCGTCCGCGTCCGAGGTCGGCAGCCGCCCGGAGCGGCGCGCTCAGTACCATCTCTACGCCGTGCGCGCGCTCGGGCCCGGCGAGGGCTTCGCGCTCTCGGTCGAGGTGCGGGGCTTCGATCCGGCGCGCGGAATCTTCGAGGCGCTTCCCGACGCGCTGCTCTGAGCGAAGCGGGCCGGGCGCCTACTGCGCCGCGCGCCGGTCGGCGAGGATCTTCCGCACGAGCACGAGGTCTTCGAGCTTGTCGACGTCGACCGCGGCTTCGGCCTGGGGCAGGGCGATCGCGATGGCGCGGATCCCGAGCACGCGCGAGACCCGCTCGAACGCCTCCTCGAGCGTCAGCCGCCGCATCACGAAGCGCAGCAGGTTGCGCAGACCGAAGGCCCGGGCGATCCGCCAGGGGCGTTTGCGAAGGCCCTCGACCCGCTGCCAGAAGAGCGCGGCAGCGCGGGCGGCGGGGCTGCGGAACAAGAAGAGGTTGGCGCCGGAGTAGGCTTCGCCGCGAAAGCGAAGATAGGTCCGCCGCGTCTCGGGAAAGCGCGCCTCGATCCGGCTGCGCGGGACGAGCGCGAGGCAGAGGTCCGCTTCGTTCTCGGCGCTCGCCGCGAAGAACGTCTCGAGCATCGAATCGTCGAGCAGGGCGTGGTCGGCGGTGGTCACCAGGATCGGGCCGGTTTCGAGACCGAGTCGATCGAGGCTCTCGAGAACGCTTCGGGACGGGGAGCCGGTGCTCTTCAGGATCTCGAGGCGCCCCTCGGCGCGCCAGCGCTCGAAGTCGGGGAGGGCGGCGAGCAGCTCCGGGCGATCGATGTTGACGAGCACCCGCTCGATCGACGGCCAGCCGAGCAGCCGGCGCACGACGCGCACGAGCATCGGCTCGCCTTCGATGTCGAGCAGCGCCCGATGGGGCGCACCGTCTCCCTCGGCGAGCGCGTCCGGTCCGGGACGGCGCCCGGCCAGCACGATCACCCGCTGCGGACCCATGCGTGCTGCGGTCGGGCTAGAGGACAGGGGCGAGGTTGCGCAGCGCCGAATCGATCGCGCGCACCTCGGCGAGCAACCGGTCCAGATCCTCGAAGCTGATCTGGCTCGGGCCGTCGCACGGGGCGTTTTCGATGTCGGGATGCGTCTCGAGGAAGAGCGCGTCGATGCCGGTGGCGACCGCGGCGCGGGCGAGCGGGGCGACGAAGCGGCGATCGCCGCCCGACGAGCCGCCGTTGGCGCCGGGGTACTGGACCGCATGGGTCGCATCGAAGCAGACCGGCGCGAACGCGCGCATCTGGACGAGGCCGGCCATGTCGGTCACGAGATTGTTGTAGCCGAAGCAGGTTCCGCGATCGGTCAGGAGGACGTCTTCGCAGCCGTAGTGCTTGAGCTTGTCGACGGCGTGGCGCATGTCGTGGGGCGCGACGAACTGGCCCTTCTTCACGTTCACCGCGACGCCCGCCGCGGCGCAGGCCGCGATCAGATCGGTCTGTCGCATCAGGAACGCGGGAATCTGGATGATGTCGACGACCTGGGCCGCGATCTTCGGCTGGCTCGGGTCGTGGACGTCCGTCAGGAGCGGGAGGCCCGTCTCGCGCTTGACGGCGGCGAGCGTTCGCAGACCCTCGTCGATGCCGGGGCCGCGGAAGGAGTCGTGGCGGGAGCGATTCGCCTTGTCGAAGGAGGCCTTGAAGACGAGCGGGAAGTCGTGCTTCTCGGCGAGCTGCTGGATCGTGCGAGCGACCTCGATGGTGTCCGCCTCGTTCTCGATCACGTTGAGACCGCAGATCAAGAGCAGCGGCGCACCATCGCCGACCGTTAGATTGCCAATCTTCATTCGCATCCTCTCTCGTGTGCACACTCCGGAAGCATCCCGATTGATGCCACCGGGACCCCCTGTGCAGCCCCCTCGGCGTTCGGTCACGACCGAATCGCGGCGCTAAGTATCCCCGGATCCCGTCGGGCGTCGAGGACTCCGGAGTCACTCGCCCCGTTTCTCGGCGAAACAAGCGCCGTTCTTGTAGCAAAATGAACGCGAGCGGCATCGGAACACCGGGCTCGGCGCCAGGCGGGGTGGTTCTCGACCCACCGGATCGCCAATCGCCGGGCTGGGTTAGACTGCGTGCCCGAAGCCCCCCTCCCGAACCGGCCGCCCGCGCGCGGCCGGTGGTCCGCCCCTGCGTGGCGATCGACCGCGGGACGACGACGGGGAGGAGCCGCCCGGATGAGCCGACGCACGAGGGAAGCCGACGCGGCAAACGCCCGCGCGCTGCGGGAAGCGATGGAATGCGTCGTGCTGCCCGCGCGCCCCGGCGCGATTCCCTCCGAGCGCCCCCCGGTCGAGATCTTCCTCGGCACCGAGCCGGCTCAGTACCGCGCCAATCGCGTCTTCGGATACTCGATCGAGAAGGTCCGCGACCCC
>CAUJGH010000152.1 GCA_963169575.1 Myxococcota bacterium
CACGTCGTCTCCCACGTCGTGGGCGGCCTCGCCGGGAGCCACGGAGCGGAGGCGACGGGACTCGATTAGGATCCCGCCGCCATGGGGCGCTCCCTCAAGTACGAGATTCCGGGTGACGATCCGCGCGTGTCGCCGGACGAAATCGACCGCTTCGGCTGGCCGGCGCTGTTCGCCCGCGCGCGGGATCGGGCGCGCGCGCGCGCCGAGGGGGCGGAGGTGTCGGCGGACGATCGCTGCGTCGACGCCTCGCAGACGCCTGGGCGACGACGGGTGCTCGAGATCGGATTCGGTCGCGGCGAGTTCCTGCTCGCGCTCGCCGCGAACGCCCCGGAGACCGACTACGTCGGGATCGAAGTCTCCTGGAAGCGCGGTCTCAAGATGGCGCGCAAGGTCGCGCGGGCGCGCCTGACGAACGTCCTGCTCGCGGTCGGCCGCGGAGAGGAGGGGCTGCGCGATTGGTTCGCGCCGCGCTCGCTCGCGGAGATCTGGGTGAACTTCTCGGACCCCTGGCCGAAGTCGCGGCATGCCGAGCGGCGCCTCGTCGGCCGGGGCTTCGTCGCTCGCGCGGCGAACGCACTCGCCCCGGGCGGGACGCTCTATGTCGCGACGGACGACGTGCCCTACGCCCACCAGATCGACGAATCCCTCGCCGGCGAGAAGGCGCTCGAGAACCGGTATGCGCCGCTCGCCTTCCTGCCGGAGGTGTCCGGTCGGATGAGGACGGGCTACGAGGCGCAGTGGCGGGCGGAGGCGCGGCCGCTGCACTTCTTTGCTTATGCGCTTCGCGATGAGGAGGCGCTTCGCGATGAGGACGCGCTTCGCGGGACGGAGGGCAGGCGATGAGCGCCGGTGACGCTCCGAATCATGCGCGCAGGCGGCCGAGCCTGAAGGACCATGCGCGGGGCGCGTTGCGGCAGCGCTTCGCCGAGCGGGGCTGGCCTGCCTATCGGGCGGATCAGATCGCGACGTGGTTGTACAAGCAGGACGCGACCGCGCTCGAGCAGATGACGAATCTTCCGGCGGACCTGCGCGACGCGATCGGCGAAGCCTTCGAGGTCGAGACGCTCGTCGTCGAGCAGACGCAGGCGTCGATCGACGGAACCCGGAAGCTGCTGCTGCGGGCCTTCGATGGCGCGCGCATCGAAGCGGTCCTGATTCCGGAAGAACGGCGACATACGCTCTGCGTGTCGACCCAGGTCGGTTGTCCGCTGACCTGCAGCTTCTGTGCGACCGGGGCTCTCGGCTTCACGCGCAACCTCTCGGCCGGCGAGATCGTCGACCAGGTGCTGCATGCGCGGCGTCTCGTTCCGGCCGGCGAGAGCCTCACGAACCTCGTCTTCATGGGCATGGGCGAGCCGCTGCTGAACCTACCGAACGTGTCCGAGGCGATCCGGATCCTCGTCGATCCGAAGGGGCTCGCGCTCGCCCCGCGGCGGATCACGGTGTCGACGGCGGGTGTGTTGCCCCAGATCGCGCCGCTGCTCGACGTCGCTCCGATCCATCTGGCGGTGAGCTTGCACGCCACGACGGACGAGGTGCGGGACGTGCTGGTCCCGCTCAACCGGCGCTTTCCCCTGGCGGAACTGATGGGGGCCCTTCGCCGGGAGCCTCGGCTGAATCGGCGTCGGCCGGTGTTCTTCGAGTACACGCTGATGGAAGGCGTCAACGATTCGCTCGAGGACGCTCGCCGGATGCCGCGCCTGCTCGCGGGGATTCCCGCGAAGGTGAACGTCATCCCGATGAATCCCCACGCCGACGCGCCCTACCGTCCGCCGTCGTCCGCCGTCGTGGATCGGTTCACGGCCGCCCTCCACGAAGCCGGCCTGCGCGTGACCCTGCGGCGCGACCGCGGCCGGGACATCGATGCGGCCTGTGGCCAGCTCGCGAATCGCGTTGCGGCCGCGCCGAGCACCGCTCCGGATTCCGTCCCAGGCGCGGGGCGGCCGACCCGTCCGGATTCCCTTCAAGGGCCCCTCGCGGGAAACCGATGGGGGCCGGGGGATGCCGGTGCCCTTCCGCCGGCGGTCGAGGCGCATGCTCTACGCGATCGGTGACATCCACGGCGAACGCGAGAAGCTCGACGAGCTGCTCGAGCTGCTCCCGCTCGAGCCCGGCGACAAGCTGGTCTTTCTCGGCGACTACATCGATCGCGGTCCCGATTCGCCCGGCGTGATCGAACGCCTGATCGAGCTGCGGGAGCGCTACGACTGCGTCTTCCTGCTCGGCAACCACGAGTCGATGTTCCTCGACTTCCTCGGCTGGACGGACGACGCCTATTTCGGAGGCGACGCCTTCCTGATGAACGGCGGAGACCGCACGCTCGCCGGCTACGGCTACTTCGATCGCGAGGACACCGACCGCGAGAGCTTTCGCCTGCCGAAGAGCCACGAAGACTTCCTGCTCTCGCTGCGTCTCTCCCATCTCGAGGGCGACTATCTCTTCGTCCACGCCGGCATCAGCCAGAATCAGCTCCGGACGGGCGATCTCGCCTTCGCGCTCCGGAAGTCGCGGCCCGAGGATCTGCTCTGGAACCGCACCAGCGGCGATCTCCCCCACGATCTCGGCATCACGATGGTCTATGGGCACACGCCGAACGAGGATTTCGGCGTGCGCTGGAATACGCCCTTCAGCATCGGCGTCGATACCGGCGCCGTCTATGGCGGCCCGTTGACGGCGATCCGGCTGCCGGACGAGAAGGTCTTCCAGGCCTAGCCGGCGCTCGCCCGCTGGACGAGTCCGTCGCGCGCGCTCGTCTCCGCATTGCGCTGACGGAGCTTCGGAACCGTGATCTGCGTGCCCGTCGAGAGCGCGTCGAGATCGACGTCGGGGTTGTACTGGCGCAGCAGCCAGATCGGCACCGAGAAGCGCCGGGTCGAGAGCGTCCAGATCGAGTCGCCGGGGCCGACCTTGTGGACGGCCGTGCCCTCGATCTCCCATTCGGCGAAGAATTCTTCCTGAAGCTCGCGGTGGTATTCGACGCGTACGCGCTCGAAGTCGGCGGCGGGCACCTGGGAGAAATCGAGGCGGAGCCGCTGGTGGACGTCGACGGGCTCGCCGTAGCGCAGCCCGTTCAGCTGGCGCAGGCGGCTGACGCGCACGCCCAGCCACTCGGCGTAGTGGCCCAGGGTCTCGTTGGGCTGCACCGTGATCTTGCCGTCGCGCCCGATCGTGTAGTCCGAGGGATCGGCGAGCAGTCCCGGACTCGGGTCGGTCGCGCTCTCGTTGTCGGGATCCCAGGCCTCGGCGGCTACGGGATTGCCGGGCTCGCGGCTGGCCACGGCGACGGGCTCCGGCTCCGCCTTCGGAGCCGGCCTCGCTGCAGGGGAAGGGGCCGGCTTCGGCGCCGGGGGCTGAGTCGAACTCGCGACCGGCGGGATCGCCGGAGCGGCCTTCGGCGCCGGCGGCGTGCTCGGCTCGGCCTTCGCGACCTGCGCTGCTGCGGGTGTCGGGGGAGCCTGGGGTGCCGGGGGTGCCGGGGGTGTAGAGGGAGCGTCGGGCGTGGTCGTCCGGGCGATGCGCAGCTTCTGCCCGGCCTGGATCTGGTGGCGATTGCCGAGGCCGTTCAATGCGGCGACCTCCGCAATGGAAAGTCCGTGGCGCTTCGCGATCTGCGTGAGGTTGTCGCCGCGCCGAACGGTGTAGGTCTCGACGACGGGGAGACTCGCGTCGGTTCCGCTCGCGAGGATCTCGGGCGCTCGCACGTCCGCCACGGGCGGCTTCTTCTCGGCCGCGACCGGCGCGGGCCTGGCCGCCGCCGCGACCACGACTTCCTTCGGCTCCGGGGCGGCTTCCATCGGGGCCATCCGCGTCTGGCCGGGCAGCTTCAGGCGCTGACCCACGCGGATCTCGTTGTACCGGCGGATCCCGTTCATCGACGCCAGGCGCTTCGTCGTGAGCCCGTGGCGGCTGGCGATCTTCGAGAGCGTGTCGCCGCGGCGCACGACGTAGCTCGAGCTGCTGCCGCCCTGGCTCGCATAACGACTGTTGCCCGGGATCGCGGCGATCGCTTCGCCGAGCGGTCGATCGAGGGCCGTGCTGGGGACGCGCAGGGCGTAGCCCTTCGGAACGAAGTTGGCGCCGCTCCAGACGCCCGGCCGAAGCGCGGGGTTCGCCTTCTCGAGGGTCGCGACGTCGACGCCGAGGGATTTCGCGAGATCCCGGGGCTTCGCGTAGAAAGGCATCGTCACGGTCTCGTGGTCGACCGGCCGCTCGAGCACGAGCTTGCCGAAATAATCCTCGTGGTTCGACGCGACGTGGTTCGCGGCGAGGAACTCGACGTAGAAGTTGCGCGAGGCGAAGCCGAAGGTCGGCGAGCGGTACTCGCGCACGATGCGCGCGATGTCCTTCGTGCCGAGCTGCTGGGCGGCGCGTCGCATGCCGGAGGCGCCG
>CAUJGH010000153.1 GCA_963169575.1 Myxococcota bacterium
GCAGGCGGCGATCGCCTCGCGCATCAAGATCATGGGCAACCTCGACATCGCCGAGAAGCGCCTGCCCCAGGACGGCCGCATCCGGCTGAAGATCGCGGGGCGCGACTACGACGTGCGCCTCTCGACGGTGCCGGTCGCCTACGGCGAGCGCCTCGTCCTGCGCCTGCTGCCCGATACCCAGGAGCTGCTCGACCTCGAGAAGATCGGCTTCAACCCGACCCAGCTCGCCGCCCTCGACCGCATCGTCAAGCGCCCCAACGGCATCTTCCTCGTCACCGGCCCGACCGGCTCCGGCAAGACCACGACGCTCCACGCCGCGCTCGCCACGATCAACGGCCCCGACAAGAACATCATCACGATCGAGGATCCGGTCGAAATCACGCAGCAGGGTGTCGGCCAGATCGAGGTCAACCCGAAGATCAACCTCTCCTTCGCGACCGGCCTGCGCGCGATCCTGCGCCAGGATCCGAACATCGTGCTGGTCGGCGAGATCCGCGACAAAGAGACGGCGGAGATCGCGATCCAGGCGTCGCTGACGGGCCATCTCGTGCTCTCGACCCTGCATACCAACGACGCCGCCAGCGCGCTGACGCGCCTCGTCGACATGGGCGTCGAGCCCTTCCTGGTCGGCTCCTCGCTGGTCGCCGTGCTGGCGCAGCGGCTCGTGCGCGTGCTCTGCAAGAGCTGCAAGGAGGCCTATACCGCCGCCGACGACGAGCTGCGCGAGATCGGCATCAAGCCGCCCGGCCGGCCAGTCACCCTCTACCGCGGCGTCGGCTGTCCCGCCTGCAGCCATACCGGCTATCGCGGCCGCGTCGGGATCTTCGAGCTGATGCAGATCGACGACGAGATTCGCGGCCTGCTGACCCAGAACGTGGACGCGAAGACGATCAAGACGACGGCGATGCGCAAGGGAATGGGAACGCTGCGCGCCGACGGTGCGCGCAAGGTCCTCGCCGGCGTCACGTCCGTCGCCGAAGTCATCCGCGCCACCGAAGAAGAAGGCAGCGCGGCCCAGGTCTGACGGAGGCTCTCGTGCCGGTCTATGCCTACAAGGGCGTCAACCAGGCGGGCCGCCCCACACGGGGTACGGTCACGGCCGAAGGACCGCGCGCCGCGCGTTCGAAGATGCGCGCTTCGGGCATCTTCCTGACCGAGATCGAGGAGGCCGAGGGCGAAGCCGCAGCAGCAGGAGCCGCGCGCTCGGGCGCTGCCGGCCCGCGCAGTCTCAACATCGAATTCAATCTCCCGTCCCGGATTCCCGCGCTCGAGCGGGCGATGGCGTCGCGGCAGCTCGCGACCCTGGTCAACGCCGGCGTCCCGCTCGTCGAGGCGCTCTCGGCGCTCGTCGAGCAGACGGAGCACCGCGCGCTCAAGGCAGTCTTCGCGCGGGTCCGCGAGCGGGTCAACGAGGGCAGCACGCTCGCCGACGCGCTCGTCTCGACGGGGCGCTTCGACAATCTCTACGTCTCGATGGTCCGCGCCGGCGAGGCCTCGGGCGCCCTCGACGCGGTGCTCGCGCGGATCGCCGACTACTCCGAGGATTCGGTCCGGCTCAACAACCGGGTGATGTCGATCCTGACCTATCCGATCTTCATGCTCGCGTTCGCCGGCATCGTCGTCGGCGTGATGGCGACGGTCGTGCTGCCGCAGATCACCGAGCTGCTGATCTCGCAGGACCTCGAGCTGCCCTGGTACACCAAGGCCGTGATCGGGTTCTCGGATCTGCTGCGCGGCTATTGGTGGCTGCTGATCCTGCTGCTGATCGCGGCGATCGCGGGCTACCGGGCCTTCGGGCGCACGAAGCGCGGCCGGGCGATCCTCGACCGCTTCTGGCTGCGCGTGCCGGTGATCGGGCGGGTCATCCGCTTCCTCTCGATCGCGCGCTTCACGCGGACCCTGGGCTCGCTGCTCGCCAGCAGCGTGAACATCGTCCAGGCCCTCAACATCGCCCGCCACGTCGCCAACAACACGGTCTTCGAGGCGGCCTCCGACATGGCCCGGGACGCGATCCTCGAAGGCGCGGCTCTCGCGAAGCCGATGCGCGCGAGCGGCCAGTTCCCGCCGCTCGTGACCACGATGATCGAGGTCGGCGAGCGCTCGGGCACCCTCGAGAGCATGCTGATCAAGGTCGCCGATACCTACGAAGAGCAGGTCGAGACGAGCGTCACCCGCCTCACCTCCCTGCTCGAGCCGATCCTGATCCTCGTGATGGTCGGCATCGTCGGCATCATCATCATGGCCGTCCTGATGCCCATGCTGCAGCTGACGGAGAGCATCGGTTAGTCGGCCCGCTCCCTCGCCTATCCGGCCATCTGGCCATCCGGCGATCCACCCACCCCGGCCGGCGCCCCGGCGTCGTCCCACTCGGAGAATGCATGAACCGCCCCACCCAATCGATTCGCCCGAGCCCGCGCAGCGCGGGCTTCACCCTCATCGAGATCATGGCCGTCGTCGTGATCATGGGCATGCTGATGGCGACCCTCGCCGTCGGCATCGCCTCCCAGCTCGACCGCGCGCGCATGCAGAACGCCAAGGCCCAGATCCTGCGGATCGAGCAGGCGCTCGAGTTCTACCAGCTCGACAACGCGCGCTTCCCCACCGCCGACCAGGGCCTCCAGGCGCTCGTGACGCGCCCGACGACACCGCCCGAGCCCCGCTCCTACAATCCCGCCGGCTACATCAAGAGCGATGCCCTCGTCGATCCCTGGGACCAGCCCTTCCAATACCGCATCCCCGGCGAGCACAATCCCCAGACCTTCGACATCTGGTCGATCGGCCCCGACGGTGTCGAAGGCGGCGACGACATCGCCAACTGGGAGTCGAACGAGAGCGATTGAGATGAGCGAGCGCGCGCGGCGAGCCGGATTCACCCTGATCGAGATGATCGCCGTCGTGGCGCTCATCGGGATGATCTTCGCGCTCGGCATCCCGCGCCTGTCGAGCTCCCGCTGGCGTGCCCTCGGCGACGCCGCCGAGTCGATCGCCTCGAGCCTCGAATACGCGCGCCAGCGGGCGATCCTGACGGGCGTCCCCCACCGCGTGCTCGTCGATCTCGAAGACGGCGGCTGGCGCGTCGAATGGCTGGTCAGCGAGCAGGAGGCCCTCTCCGGCGGCGCCGATGCCGACCCCGGCGGATTCGCCGATGCGCTCGCCGGCCTGGCGCCCCCGGATCCGGACGCCCCGTTCGACCCGAACGCGCCGATCGATCTCCATCCCCCGGTCGAGGACGGCCGCGACTATCATCCGATCGCCAACCGCCAGCTCGGTTCGTTCACCTGGCTCGAAGACACCCTCTATTTCGTCGGCCTCGAGAGCCCGTCCGGCTGGATCGAGGGCGGCGACATCCAGATCGTCTTCGATGCGGATGGGACGACCGACTTCGTACTGCTCGAAATCGCCGACGCGGACGACCGCCACATGACCCTCGAAATCGAGCCGATGCTCGAGCGCGTGCGCCGCCGCAGCGGACCGGCCCGGTCGTGACGCGCGGCCGCCGGCAGCAGCGCGGCCTGACCCTGCTCGAGGTCCTCGCCGCGACGATGATCTTCGCGCTGGTGATGACCGTGCTGGTCGGAACCAGCTCGACCGCGGTCCACCGCTCCGGTGTCGCTGCGCGGCGTCTCGAAGCGAACCTGCTCGCCGACGCGATCGTCGCCGATCTCGAGATCCAGATGCGGGGGCAGATCGCGCCCGTCGTCGAGCGGACCGAATGGACGACCGAAGACGAGAACTACGTCGTGCGCGTCCAGAACCGAAGCATCCAGGAGGCCCTCGCCGCGCCGGCGCAGACCGTGGCGGACGAGGTGGCCGCAGCGAACGCAGCCGCGAGCCCCGCACCGACGGGCCCCGGCGCGACGCAAATCGGGGGCGGTGCCGGCATCGGGACGCTGCTCGCCGGCGAGCTGCCCGAGGTCGCGAAGCACCTGCGCCAATACGACGTCGAAGTCGTCTGGATCGGGCCCGACGGACCGGAATCCCTGACGCGCACGACCTTCGCCTTCGATTGGCAGGCGGCGAAGATCGAATACGCCGCCCTGTTCGAAGGCGCGGGAGACACCGGGGATGCCGGCGCCGAAGACGACGGCGGCGAAGACCCCGACGGCCGGGCGCCCGTCGTGCCGGGCATTCCCGACCTTCCGCAGGGAGGTCCGTAGGCCATGACGGTCCGACTGGCTCCGCCCTCGCTTCCCTCGCCGCCGGCGCGCATCGATCGCCGCGGATTCACGCTGATCGAGGTCGTCGGTGCGTTCATGATGACGGTGCTGATCCTCGTCTTCGTGACGGGCATCTTCGTCGAGAACGGACGGCAGCGCGAAGCGGCGACCTCGCTCATGGCCGAGCGACTCGCGGCCGTGTCGGCCCTCGATCTGGTCGGCGCGGATTTCGCCGGGGCGATCCATTTGAAGCGCGGCGACGAGGACGATCCCGAAGCCCATCCCTGGCGCATCCTCGGGACGGCGCCGGGCGAGTACGGCTCGACGGCGGTCCGCTTCGTGACCCAGGCGGGGCCGCGCTCGAACCCCGCAGCGGGCTCTTCGGCCTGGATCGAGGTCGCATATTTCCTCGAAGAGGACGAGAACGGAGTCCCCGTCCTCTGGCGCTGGCGTTCGCCGCGGCCGCCGAGCGAGGCGAGCCGGAGCTTTCCCGAGCCCGGCGATCCGGGCGCGATGCGGGCCGCGGTCGGCGTCGCCGCCTTCGGTGTGCGCTGGCTGGATGCCGAGGGCAACTGGCAGGACGAATGGGATTCGACCTTCGCGCCGGCAGAGCAGGCGATGCCGGAGGCGGTCGAGATCTCGATCCAGATGCGGCGGCGGGTGCGCCCCGGCGAGGCGCCCCTCGATCCCGAGGCCGACGAGGTCCCGGGCCTGCTGCAGACGCGCCGCGTCGCGCTCATGATGCGGCCGATCGACGTCGCCGCCGTGATCGCCCTCGGCCAGGAGGGCGGAGACGACGATCCGGACTGTCTCACCGTCGACGAATGCCTCGCCTCCGGCGATTCCGCCTGGTACCAGCAGCTGCTCGCGAGCAATTGCGGCGGGGACGATCGACTCTGCGAGGTGCTGCGCGATTCGGCGAAGACCTGCTGGAGCACGATCGAGACGACCTATCCCGCCGTCGCCGCCCTCGCGCCCGAGAGCTGCGCGCAATGACGACGAATGCGCCGAACAGCGGCCGCCGCGAGGCGGAACGGGAGCGGGGCATCGTGCTCGCGATCGTGCTGGTCCTCATCTTCGCACTGATCACCGCCGTCTACGCCTTCCAGCGCCGGGCGATCATCGATACGACGATCGCCCAGAATCGCCTCTCGGCCGCCGAGGCGGACGCCCTCGCCCGCGGCGGAATCCGGATCGCCGAGGCGATCGTCTATCTCGCCGGACTGAAGGCCGCAGCGAGCGAGATCGATCCCGCCGCCGCTGCGGGCGGCCCGGCTTCGGGGCTCGACCAGGCGCTGCTGCCCTCCGGCGATCTCTGGGAGCGGGTCGGCGATTTTCCGCTCGCCTTCTCGGGCGATCGCTCGCTGCGGATCCGGATCGAGGACGAAGGCGTGCGCCTGAATCTGAACGCCCTCGTGCCCCC
>CAUJGH010000154.1 GCA_963169575.1 Myxococcota bacterium
CCACGATTTCCATATTGTCGGCCAATCCACGGCTTAAAAAAGACACTCTGTAGAATTGCCACGAATGGGTTGCCCCTCTGCGATTGTGTTTTGTGCGGCAATTGAGAGCAGTACGGAATGCGGAGGGAAAGCGGTAGTTGACGTATTGTGGGGCCCGCGGGTCCCTCAAATCCGCGAAAAAACCCGCCGCGCCGCGCCCTCCAAATACTCCTCCTCGACCCCCGCCTCGAGCCCCAACCCCGCGAGCCGCTTGAGCGCATGCCGATGCCCCACCGTCGGAAAGCTCGTCCCGAGCATGCACTTCCCCCGCCCCTGCCCACTCAAAAAATCGACGAACACCCCCGGCCACCGATGCGGCGGCCACGCCGCCGTCCCCATGAACACATTCGGAAACTTCATCGCCATCGCGATCGCCTCCTCGGTCCAAGGCCAGCCGAGATGCGAAAGCACGAACTTCACGCGCGAGAAGTAGATCGCCGGCCGATCGATCCCGACCGGCTTCCCGCACTCCGACGGCAAGAGTCCGCCCGAGCTTCCGGCCTGCATGATGACGGGGACGTCGTGGTCCGCGGCGAGGGCGTAGTAGGGGTAGTAGTCGCGGTGGTCGAAGGGCCGATCCCAGCTGTGCGTATGGATATGCAGCCCGACGAATTCCTTCTGGGCGAGGGCGCGCGCGGCTTCGTCGACTCCTGCCTGGCCGGTCGTCGGATCGAGGCTGAAAAGGCCGTAGAAGCGGCCGGGATGGGCCTTCGCGAGGCGGGTCACGAGCTCGGGCGAGGTCGTGTAGCGCTCGTAGGCGAAGGGGAGGGCGTGCTCGGGGATCTCGCAGGCCGGGAGCAGCAGGGTCGAGAAGCCGATCTCGTCCATGCGCGCGAGCATGCCGTCCGGCTCGATGAAGGAATCGTCGTCGTTCTTGCGGATCCGGAGCGCGAGACCCTGCGCCTCGATGACGGTCTCCCAGCGCTTGCGATGCTCGAGCGTGAAGCCGTTGCACCAGGTATCGATCGCGCCCATGGCTCTCTCTGCTCCTCGTGGCGGAATGCGGGGCCTCGCCTCCGCGAGGGCGGCTCGGCGCGGCCCGGCCTGGGAATCAGCGCTCGTCGCGGAAGCGCTTGGGCTTGGGGGAGGTCTTCACCTCCGTCCAGGCGTCGAGCGAGTCGATGCCCGAGACCTCGACCTTCAGCCGGACGCCGAAGCGTTCCTTGAGGCGGGCTTCGGCGTCGCGCTGGATCTCGTCCCAGTGCGCGGCTTCGGCGCGCGTCGTGACGTGGGCGATCATCTCGTCGCGGGCGCCTTCGCGGACGGCGCGGACGAAGTATTCGTTCTCGAGCCGCGGGTCCTGGAGCGCGACCTCGCCGATCGCCTCGGGCCAGATGTTGACGCCCCGCAGCTTGACCATGTTGTCGGCGCGGCCGGCGAAGGGCGCGATCCGGCGGAGCCAGCTGCCGCAGTCGCATTTTTCGCGCGGGAGCAGGGTCGAGAGATCCTGGATGTTGTACCGGAACTGCGGGCTGCCGGTCTTGTAGATCTCCGTCAGGCAGATGCTGCCCTGCTGGCCTTCGGCGACGGGCTCGTGGGTCTCGGGATCGACGACCTGGACGATGAAGGCATCTTCGAAGACGTGGAGGCCCTTTCTCGCCGGGCATTCGATCGCGACCCACTGGACTTCGTGGAAGCCGTAGGACTGGTAGTTGGGGACGCCGAAGGTCGCCTCGAGCTTCTCGCGGTCGCCGATGTTGGGCAGCGCCTTCAGATGGAAGTCCTTCTTCGGATCGAGGCCCATCTCGCGGGCGACGTCGGCGAGATGGAGCAGGTAGTCGCCGGTCGTGAGGATCGCGGTCGCCTTGTACTGCCGCGCGAGCTCGACCTGGCGGCGGCTGCTCGTGACGTTGCCGGTTCCGGTCGTCAGGACGACGCAGGAGAGCCAGCGATGGAGCGCCTCGTCCATCGAGAAGGCGCCGTTATGGGTCGAGTAGGCCCAGGCGTTGAGGACGACGTCGCCGGGGCGGATGCCCTGGGCGTAGAGGGCGCGGGCCGTCAGGATGGCGCCGGCTTCGCGGTCCCACTGCGTATAGAGCGTCGGGCGCGCGGCGCCCGTCGTCGCGCCGGACATGAAGACGCGCAGCGGATCGACGGCGGCGTTCTCGAGCGAAGCGCCTTGATAGTCGCCGAGGGGCGGATGCTGCTCGATGCTCTTGCGGATGTCGTCGACGGTATAGCTGGGCGCGCGCGAGAGATCGGCGAGGGAGCGGATCTGGTCCGGATGGAAGCCGGCCGCATCCCAGCGCTTGCGGAAGAACGGGACCTGATAGGCGCGGGCGGCGCGCTGCTTGAGGCGCTCGAGCTGGCGGGCCTCGATCGCCTCGGGGCTGATGAGATAGTCGGTTTCGAAATACTCCGGCGGCGGGACATGGGTCCGCATCAGCTCGGGATAGTCGATGACCTCGAAGGGGCGTCGCAGCTTCGTGCTCATTCGGGCGCGCTCGTGCGGGTATCGACGAGCCAGTCGGGCATGTCGATCGGCGGGTTGGGCAGCTGCTTCGCCTTCTTCTCGGCGAGCAGCTTCTTCCAGCCCTCGGGATCCGCGGCGAAGGAGCGCGGATCGCCCATCATGACCTCGAAGAGGACGACGCCTTCCGGCCCGGCGACGAAGGGGCCGAAGACGGCGCCCTTCTCGAGCGTGATGTGCATCCCGGCCTTGCAGACGACGTCGCCGCAAGTCATCTCACCCGAAATGACGTAGACGACGTGGTCGCTCTGATGGCCGTGCTTGTGGACCATCATGCCGGGATCCCACTCGGCGTAGAGCGAGAGGAAGCCGGGGGTGAAGTCGAGCCATTTCTCGCGGACGCTGGCGCGGCGGCCGTCGATCTCGAGGGCGCGAACCTCCTGCCATTTCTCGCCGTCGAGATGGCGGAAGCGGAGCTCGGGTTTCTTCCTGGCCTCGGTCGTCATCGTCTCTCTCCCTTCGCTCGTCGCCCTTGGATCTGCATCCGTTGGCCCGTGTCCGTCGAGTGGGCCCTCTGTCCCGAGTTCCGGGCGACGGGCCCATCGCTCGGCGTCTCGAGGGCGTCGTTCAGCGCGGCCGGTCGCCGACCAGGGTCACGCGGTTCATGATGCGGCGCTCCGTATAGTCGGGGACCGCGTAGTGCTGGACCGAGCGGTTGTCCCAGAACGCGACCGAATGCAGATCCCATTGGAAGCGGACCTGGAAGACCGGATCGCGGACGTGGTCGATCAGGAGCCGCAGCAGGGATTCGCTCTCGCGCTCGGAGAGGCCGACGATCTGCGTCGTCGAGTTGCCGTTGACGAAGAGCGCCTTCCTTCCGGTCACGGGATGCGTCCGCGCGACGGGATGCACGACGGGCGGCCACTGCGCCTGGACCTCGGCGAGGTTCGCGTCGCTATGGCCCGCGGCGATCGCGCGGCGCAGCGGCTTAGTGATGTCGTGGACCGCCTCGAGCTCGTCGACGAGGCGGCGGATCGGCGCCGAGAGCGCTTCGTAGGCGGCGTGCATGTTGGCCCAGAGCGTGTCGCCGCCGAGGCTCGGGAGCTTCACCGCGCGCAGGATCGAGCCCATCGGCGGCTCCGCGGCAAACGTATTGTCGCTATGCCATTCGTCCGCGCCTTCGCCCTTCGGCGCCTGCTGATCGAGCACGATCATCTCGGGATTTTCACCGTACTTGGGGCGAAAAGGCGGGACGTCGATCTTCCCGAACTGGCGCGCGAAGGCGAGATGTTCGTCGGGCGAAATATCCTGGTCGCGAAAAAACAGAACGTGATGGCGCAGCAGCGCGGCTTCGATCGCGTCGCGGTCGGCCTTGTCGAGCGGCCTCTTCAGATCGACGCCCGAGACATAGGCGCCGAGACAGGGATTGACGGGACGGATGTCGATCATGTTCACCTCGCCGCTTCCTACGCCGCTTCCTACGCCGCTTCCGACTCGCGCCGCTCGACCGTTTGCGCCATGCGCGCCATCCACACCCCCCGCGCTGCGCGCGGAGCGCCGCGGGCGAAGCGCGCTGCCCGGGCACAATCGCTTGCATGCATGCGATCGGGAACCCTAGCTTCGGTCCGTCGGGGCGCGTTCGCAAGCCTGCGAACGGCCTGGGATCGGAGCGCTCCGGATGCTCATCGACAGCCATGTCCACGTCATCGCGCCCGACCGCGCGCGCTATCCGTTCACGCCCCGTCCCCTCTCGGGCCAGTGGTACATCGACGGCCCCTGCTCGGCCGACGAGCTGCTCGTCCAGATGGATGCATGCGGCGTCGACCGCGCGATCCTCGTCCAGGCCGTCGGCGCGTACTCCTTCGACAACGCCTATGCCGCCGACGCCGCGCGCGCGAATCCCGCGCGCTTCGCGTCCGCGGCGTGCATCGATCCGCTCGCCGACCGGGCGACGGAGACGCTCGAAACCTGGATCCGAGGCGAGGGCATGCAGGGCGTCCGGATCTTCGCCGTCTCGCGGAGCGACGAGACCTGGCTCGACGACCGAAGGACCTACCCGCTCTGGGAGCGCGCGATGGCGCTCGGAGCGCATTTGATCGTGACGATCATGAACCACCAGCTCCCCGCGCTGATCCGCTTCCTCGACGCCTTCCGCGACGCACCGATCTCCCTCGACCACTGCGCCTTCCCCGACCCCGCGGCGCCGGAGTCGCTCTTCGCGCTCGCGCGCTACCCGAACCTCCATCTCAAGGTCACGACCCACGTGCTCGACGCCGCCATCGAGCACGCCGGCGAGGCGCTCCCGTTCCTGCGGCAGCTCGTCGACGCGTTCGGCGCGGAGCGGCTGTTGTGGGGGTCGGATTTCTGCCAGATCCAGGGGCGGCGTTATGCGGAGCTCGTCACGCTCGGGCGGAGCGCGTTCGAAGGGCTCCCGCAGGTCGAGCGCGAGGCTTGTCTCGGCGGGACGGCGGCGCGGCTCTGGGGGCTCGCCGCTGGGCCGGGCTCGTCGTCGTCTTAGCCGAGGCGGTCGGCGCTTGCGTCAATGCCCAGGCGAAGGCTGAAGCCCAATCTAGAGCCGAAGCCTGCGGCGCGCCGTCAGCGGAGCGGTCCGACGTCCGTCAGCTCGACGACGTTGCCCGACGGATCCTTGCAGAACGCCGCGCGGACGGGGACGCCGAAATCTTCGCGCGACATCGTGTCCATCACGAACGGGATGCCCTTGCTCTTCAAAGCGTCGACGGTCTCGTCGAAGTGGGCGGCCTCGATGTAGAGCGCGATGTGCGGGAAGCCGCCCTTCAGGTCCGGCATCTCCTTCACGACCGAGAGATGCAGCTGGAGATCGCCGATCCGGTACCAGGCGCCGGCGAAGCCGCCGAAATCCGGCCGGGGCAGGACTTCGAAGCCGAGCTTTTCGATGTAGAAGTCGTGGGCGGCCTGGAGATCGTCGACGAGGATGTTGACGTGCGAGTAGCCGGAGATCGGATGCGCGAGGCTCATTTCGATTCCTCCTCGGGGCAGGCAGGGAGAAGATCGGACGCGGCCCCCGGCCGCCCATCCGCTCATCCAAAGACGCTAGCGCGCCAGCAGCTCCCGCATGAGGGGCACGGGGAAGTGGTTCGTCAGCATCTCGTCGGAGATGTCGTGCCCCTGGGCCTTCATGCGCCGCATCACCTTGATCGTCACTGCGCCGCGCCAGAAGGCCGAATAGAGCATGTCCCAGCGGAAGTCGCGGACCTTCTCGCCGCTCGCGCGCTCGTAGAGGGCGATCAGCTCGCTCTCGGACGGCGTGCCGGGCAGGCAGCGGCCCGCGGATTGCTGGGCGCGCAGATCCGAGATCCGCAGCGAGGCGAGATCGACCTGCGGATCGCCGATCATCGCGATCTCCCAGTCGATGACGGCCGCGACCTCGACCGGCGCTGCGCCGCCCTCCGGCGCGACGCGATACAGCACGTTGCCGAGCTTGGCGTCGCCCCAGACGAGGCCCGTGCGCGGGCAGGGCGGCTGGTTCCGTTCGAGCCAGTCGAGCGCCTCGTCGTAGACCGGCACGACCTCGCGCGGATCGTCCTTGATCCATTCGTCGAGGTAGCGCCGCCAATACTGCAGGACATGACGCTCCGGATCGTCGCCGGGCCGGCCGCCCGGAACGAAATCCAGGCCGAGCGCACGCCAGTCGGCGCGGTGGAGCTTCGCGAGGGCATCGATGGTGGCGGTCCAGAGCGTGCGGCGCGCCGACTCCGAGAGATCCGCATAGAAGCCGCTCGCATGGTAGGAAGGCCAGTCGAGCGGAGGCTCGCCGGCGACGGCCTTCATCGTCAAGAACGGAACGCCGAGCCAGGACGGATCCTCTTCCTGCCAAAGGACCTCGGGCACGGGGACGTCCGTATGCTCACCGAGCTGCCGCATGATTCCGAACTGCATCGCGAGGTCGTATTCGGGAAAGGGTCCCTCGGCCCGCGGCGCACAGCGAAGGACCATGTCGAGGGAACGCGCGCCCGTCGCGTTCGCGGCCGACGTCTTCGCGGGCGCGGGCTGCGATCCGCGCGGCGCCCCCGATCCGGCGACGGGGCTCTCGAGCGCTTCGCCGCGCCAATGGACGGTGAAGAGATGGGTATCGCTCGACATCCCGGCGCCCGGCTTGCGAAGGCCGCTGACGCGCAGGTCCGCGGCGTTCGGCATCCGCTTCGCCAGCCAGGCGAGCAGTCGCGCTTCGAATTCGGCGTTCTCCGCCTGGCCCTTCGGCGCACCGTCCATCGCTCCGTCGTCTCCTCGTGCAGTTCGCCTCGACAGTCCGCGGCGCCATGATAGTGTGACCGCATCATGCTCACACCCATGGACGACACCCTCTGGCATACCCTGCCGACGACCTTCGACCACGTCGGCACGAGCGATCCGCGCTTCTTCGATCGCTACTGGTTCGCGGCGAGCGATCCGAAGGGCGGCGGCACGCTCCAGCTGACGCTCGGCGTCTACAACAACATGAACGTCGTCGACGCGGGCTTCATCGCGATCCGCGGGACGCGCCAGTTCAACGTGCGCGCCTCGCGCTCTCTGCGGCCGCGCTTCGTCACCGATTGCGGCCCGATCTCGGTCGAGATCCTCGAGCCCCTGCGCCGCGCGCGCCTGCGCGTCGGACGCACGGGCGCCGACGGCGTCGCCGGCGAGCTCGAATGGACGGGCGCGTTTCCCGCTCAGGAAGAGTCGGCCCGCTTCACGCGCGTGCGGGGCCGCGTCGTCGAAGAGTCGCGCCGCTTCGATCAGGTCGGCCACTGCAGCGGCTGGCTCGAGCTCGCGGGCGAACGCATCGAGCTCGATCGCTGGTGGGCGACGCGCGACCATTCCTGGGGCGTGCGCGAGAACATGGGGATTGCCGAGCCGGTGACGGGGCCGTCGCCGGCGCCGAGCGCCGGTTCGTTATTCGCTTTCCTCTTTTTCTCTGCCGGCTCGATCGGCGGCCATCTCCAGATCGCCGAGTTCGCCGGCAGGCCGAGCTAATTCAACGCCGAGATCGCGCAGGGCGGCTTCGCCGAAGCCGGCGCAGCGGGCGCGGGCTCCGTCGCCGCGGGCGCGATCCACCTCGCGAGCTCGAAGCTCGCCGTGCAGTTCCACGACGATGCGCGCCCGCGCCGCATGAAGAGCGCGCGCTTCGATGCGGTCACGGCGGATGGCCGCGCGGTCGTGATCGAGGCGACTGCCCTCTGTCCCGCCGTCGACATGCAGGGCCTCGGGTACAGCGGCGGCTTCGCCGACGGCAAGGGCCTCGGCATCTGGCGCGGCGACGCCCATGTCGAGAGCGATACCTGGGACGTCTCCCATCCCTGCGACGTCGTCCGCGAGGGCGGCACCCGCGTCCGCCCGATCCACCGCATCCAGCCCGTCCGCCTCACGATTCGCGGCGCCGGCCTCGACGGCGAGGGGACGGGGAGCCTGACGATGATCGCGGAAGGGACGCTGCCGCAGCTCGGGCTGGAGTAGGCGCGCGACCTCAGCCCTTCCCGTACGCCTCGAGCGCCGCCAGCACCGCCGCCGGATGGGTCTCTGCCTTCGGGACCTTCTTCCAATGCTTGATGACCTTGCCGTCCGGCCCGATCCAGACGCTCGAGCGGATCACGCCCGTCACCTTCTTGCCGTACATCATCTTCTCGCCGTAGGCGCCGTATTTCGTCATCAGATCCCGGTCGGGATCGGAGAGCAGCGTGAAGGGCAGGTCGTACTTCGCGATGAACTTCTGATGGGACGCCTCGCTGTCCGCCGAGACGCCGAGCACGACCATGCCGCGCTTCTTCAGGTCGCCGAAGAGATCGCGGAAGCCGCAGGCCTCCTTCGTACAGCCCGGCGTATCGTCCTTCGGATAGAAATAGACGAGGACGTGCTTGCCGTCGTAGTCCTTGAGCGCGTGCTTCTTGCCGTTCTGGTCGGTCAGCGCGAAGGCCGGTGCCTTCTTGCCCTCTTCGATGGCCATGGGCGAATTCCTTCCTTTGATGGGCGACGGAGGGTCGACGCGCTCGAACCCGGGCAGCGCCGTTCGGACGGGCCCCGGGCGGGCGCGAATCGCGCGGGCGGGGGACGTGCTGGGCACGGCTCGGGAGGCGAGCGCGAAGCGGAAGGTGCCAGACGGGCTCGCGGACCGCACGACGTGTGCTCGGATTCACGCGGCGAGGCCCGGGGTTCTCGTGTTGCGCCGCCTCGTATCGCGCGGTTCCGGCCCGCCCGTGTAGATTCCCGGCGATCCGAACCGGGCGGGGTGGGCCGGAAACGAAATGGATGCGCGTTCACGCCGACAATGGCACCGCAAGCGCCGCCGCCTGAAGCAGCTCGAAGAGCGGGCCGGGACAGCGCGAAAGGGCGGGAAGCGCGCGGGTCGACTCCGACCGCTGAAGCGACCGATGGGGAGCGCGGGCCCCCTGCGCCGATTGCTCGACCGGCTCTCCGGCCGGCGGAACGCCGAAAAGCCGCCGCCGCGCATGCGGCCCTTCGTCGATCCGTCCGATCCCCGGAGCTGGAGCTGGGAGGTCGATCCCGATCCCGCCCATGTCCTCGACGATGATCCGGCGACCCGGGAAAGCACGACGGACGAGACCGGGCCTTCGTCCTTCGAAGCGCTGCGGGCCGCTCGGCCGACCCGTTCGAGACGCGCCGCGGATCGGCCTCGGCCCCGCGCTACGGGGCATCTGCGTCGGCTCGTCGCCTTCTCGCTCCTGTTCGGGATCTTCGCGCCGGCGATTCCCGTCGCGCTGCTGCGCTTCGTGCCCCCGCTCGGTTCGGCCATGATGCTCCAGCGCTGGTGGGACGCGCGGGCCGAGGGGCGGGCGTTCGAGCTCGAATACGATTGGGTGGCATCGGACGGGATCGCGCGGTCGCTTCGTTCGGCCGTCGTCGCTTCCGAGGATCAGCGTTTCTACGAGCACGGCGGCTTCGACTGGAAGGAGCTGCGCAACGCCTTCGACGACTGGCGGCGCGGCGACTCGCTGCGCGGGGCGAGCACGATCAGCCAGCAGGTCGCGAAGAACCTCTTTCTCTGGCCGGGTCGGAGCTTCCTGCGCAAGCTGATCGAAGCCTGGTTCACGCTCTGGATCGAGTGGCTCTGGCCGAAGGAGCGGATCCTCGAGGTCTATTTGAACATCGCCGAGCTCGGCGACGGCGTCTTCGGTGCCGAGGCCGCGTCGCGGCGTTATTTCAAACGGCCGGCGGCGAAGCTCGTTCCCCATGAGTCGGCACTGCTCGCCGCCATGCTCCCGAGCCCGCTGCGTTCGAATCCCCTGAATCCGTCCGAATATCTGCGCAAGCGCCAGCGCTGGATCCTCCGCCACCTCTGACCCGCCGACGCACCGCGCTCGGATCGGTCTCTGCGGTTCGCTCTGACTCCGTGAAGGAGACTCACAAGGCGCGACCGGCGCGGCGCGCTGGGCGCGAATGGCTCGCCCTTGGCACGGCTCGAATCGCCTCTCGGGTCGCGTTGCCTCGGCGATCGCCGAGCAACCGCGGACTTCGGCTGCGCTTTACTTCGCGCCCAGCGCACCGCCCCGGTCGCTCGTGAAGAGCGGGTGCGGGGCCGAGAGGAGACGGAGGGGCGGAGCGAAATGCGGTGCGCCGGACCGGGTTCTTTGAGGGTCCGTTGCTGCGATGGTCTTTCGGCGATGAGTTCGAACGCGTCGACCCGATTGACCACGGCATGGCGCCACCCGACTAACGAATGACGCGCTTCGTCGCGCCCTTCGTCCTGCCCCGCAGCGAGCGGGCGGCGCGTCCCCCTGCGCCGCGCCGACCGCGTCTCGTGAGTCGAGGCCGAACGTGCGCCCCGAACCGCGTCAGGCCCGCGAGACGGCGACCGGAATCGCGCTCATCCGTGGGATCCCCGTATACGGATCGTAGTCGCGCTCGACGGAGGAGAGGCGGCCCGTGTTGCTGCCGATCTCGCGGGTCTTGAGGTCGTTCTCGGGGGTCGGGAGATCGCCGAAGCAATGGGGCATCGAGACGACGCCGCGGCGGATCTCGGCTTCGGGCTCGACGACGCCGAGGATGGTGTCGTGGTCCGAGCTGATCTCGACGAGATCGCCCTTCGCGAGGCCGAGCTTGGAGATGTCGAAGGGGTTCATGAAGGCGGGGTTGTAGTTGTACTTGCGGACGAGCTTCGCGATGTCGCGGCCGGCAGAGTTGTGGACGTCGGGCAGGCGGCGGCTGATGAGGTGGAAGGGGTACTTCGCGTCGGGTGCGATCGGTTCGCCGGCGATCTCGGCGAGCTCGCCGATCATGGTCGGGTCGGCGAGCTCGAGACGCGCGTCGCAGTCCGGATCGGCGGGTTCGACGATCGCGGTCGGGTCGTCGAAGATCTTGCCCTCCGGATGACGCTTCACCTCGGCGAGCGGGACGCGCGCCCCCTTCGTCAGGATCTCGAGCACGTCGTCGGTCGTCGGCTTCTTCTCGAGGTCGAGCTCGGTCCGGACCGGATCCGCATGGTCGGGGCCCCATTCGTAGGCGGCGGCGAGCGAGAGCGGGAGCTTCATGCGCTGGGCGAGGCCGTAGAAGAACTCCCATTCCTCGAGCAGGTCGGAGCCGGGCGGGGGCTCGACGATGGCCGGGGTGTACTGGCCGTAGGGCGCCGGGTATCCCATGGCGTAGGGCGTCAGGGATTCGGTCGGCAGCGTGATGCTCGGGACCTCGAGCGAGAGCTTCGGCGCAATCACGTAGTCGGCGACCTTCGCGGTCGCCGACATCTTGATGTCGAGGGTGATGTTGAGCTCGAGCGCCTTCATCGCTTCGTAGGTCTTGCGCTGGTCGGGCCAGGCGGCCATCGGATTGCCGCCGACGCTGATCAGTACGCGGACCTGTCCTTCGCCCGGCAGCAGGATCTCGTCGGCGAGGGCCGCGGTCGGGAGGCCCGACGCGGTGTTGGTCAGGTTGCGGACGCGGATCTGCTCGCCGAAGCCCCAGCCCGGAGTCGGGTTCGAGGGCTGCGCCTTCGCCCGCGCGCGCGGCTGGAAGACGTTCGGATTCGAGATGCGCTCGCCGGCCCGCTTGTAATGGCCGCAGACGGTCTTGAGCGCGAGCAGCAGGTATTCGGTCAGGGCGCCGCGCGGCGCCATGTTGGGTCCCGTGCCGGCATTGGCGCCGCCGTTCGTCGACGACGCGTAGAGCCGCGCGGCGCGCAGCAGATCGGCGGCGCGCACGTCGGCGCGGCGCTCGACGTAGTCGGGCGTGAAGGGCTCGATCGCACGGCGGAGGGTTTCGTGGCCGCGGGCATTGCGCGCGAGGAATTCGCGGTCGCCGAGGCCTTCGTCGAGGATCAGGCGGAGCATGCCGGCCAGGATCGTCGGATCCTCGCCGGGCCTGGGCTGGAGATGGATCGCGGCGACGCGGGCGAGCTCGCTGCGGCGCGGATCGATGACGACGAGCTGGATGCCGCGCTGCACGGCATCGTGCAGATGCTTGCCGGGGTTCATGCACGGAATCCCGATCGACTTCGAGATCGTCGGATTCGCGCCGACGAACATCCAGACGTCGGCCGAATCGAAGTCGCGGGCGCCGCCCTGCCAGGTGCCGTGAAGGGCGGGGGCGATCATCTTGCCGGGCTGGTCGATCGTCGCGCTCGTGAAGAGCATCGGGGAGCCGAGGGACCCGAGCCATGCGTGGGCGAGCGGGGTCGCGGCGGGGTAGGGGAGCGAGAAGGTGCCTGTATAGAGGGCGACCGAACGCGGGCCATGGCGCTCGACGATGCGGGCGATCTTGTCTGCGATCTCGTCCATCGCGAGGCCGGAGGCGATCGGATGATGGCGGCCGTCGGCGCCGCGTTTCTGGGAGTGGAGGAGTCTTTCCGGATGGGCGTGCTGCTCGGGCAGGGCGCGGCCCTTCGCGCAGGTGTAGCCGTGATAGATCGGATTGTCCTTGTTGCCGATGACCTTCACGGCGCGGCCGTTCTCGACCGTGACCTTGATCGCGCAGCCGGCGTGACAGAAGCGACAAAACGAATCGTGGACCGTCGGCATCGGGACTCCTCCGTCGTGACTCGATCAACGCGCCCGGGACGAACCGGGGCGGAACTGGGACCCAGATTACGCGATGCGGGGACATACGGGGGCGCAGATCGAAAATCGGTCGTCGGAAAGCGGCACCGCTGCCCCGCCGGCCATGGCGGCTTCGGCGCGGGGCCGGCTAGGCTCCGGGCGCGCGAAGGCCAGATGGGGAGGATTGACGATGAGAGCTCGAGGGTCTGTGGCCCGGGTGTCCGTTGGGCGGACGCGGGCCGTTTCGATGCGCGTCGCCGTATCGGCCGCGTTCGTTCTTTCGCTCGGCGTGCTCGGCGTCGCGGCATTCCCGGCGGCGGCGGAGTCCTCGGCGGCGGAGTCTGCGTGGACCGCGGATCCGGCCGCGTCGACGGAGCAGCAGCCGATCCTGCTCGCCCAGGATGGGGGCACCGAGCCGCGCGAGCTCGAGCCCGCCTATGCGCCGCCCGCGCCCGGCAAGCCCGGCCCCTACAACGAGGCCGAAGGCCCGGGCTACAACAGCGACTACCTGTTCGGGATCACGCGCGCGACCGCGAGCTCGACGATCGTCCCGGCCGCCAAGGTGCCGCTCTTCTTGCTGACGGTCCCGCTCGATATCGTGCTCCTGCCCTTTGCCGCGATCGGAGGCTTCTTCGGATGATTCGCATCAGAACGCAGCGCGTCTTCTCGGCTCTCGTCCTCTCGCTTTCGCTCGGCGCGCTCCTGCTCGTCGGCGCCGGCTGTGCCCCGCGTGCCCTGCGCGGCGGCGAGGGAACGGCCAACCCCGATCTCGATCGCCCCGCGATGTCGGTCCTGCTCGACCGCGACGACATCACCTACCTCGTCGACGGCTACCTCGGCCGGCTCGAGAGCTCGGCGTTCTGGCAGCAGCGGGTCAAGGGCAGCGCGAAGCAGCCGATCCTCGCGATCTGGCCGATCCGCAACGCGACCTCGCAGCATCTCGACGATCAGATGCTCTGGCTGCTCTCGTCGCTCGAGACCTCGCTCATCAACTCGGGCGCGGTCGCCGTCGTCGACCGCTCGCGCCAGGAAGAGCTCGCGCGGGAGATCGGGATCCAGCAGGGCTCCATCTACGATCCGGCCTCGGCCCAGCGCCTCGGCCGTCAGCTCGGCGCCCAGTATTTCGTGACGGGCAAGATCACGTCCGTCGACGAGCGCCTGAACAAGAAGCATCGCGTCCAGTACTCGCTCTTCCTCCAGGTCATCGAGATCGAGACGGGCGTGATCCGCTTCCAGGATCAGATCGACCGCAGCAAGCAGATCGAGCGCTAGTCGCCCCGGTCGCGAGAAGACGGCTGATGACGGAGCGAACGCGACGGGCCCGCCGATCCGAAGGGGCCGCCGTGCGCGGGCTCTTCGCCGGACTGCTGGTCGCGAGCCTGCTCGCGAGTGGTTGCGCGACCTATACCGATCGCATGCAGGCGGCGACGCTGGCCGTCCAGTCGGGCGCCTACGCGTCGAGTCTCGACTCCCTCAACAAGGCGCTGCGGGTCGACTCCGAGCAGGAGCTCCCCCGGCGCTGGCGCGGCACCGACGCGCTCACCGTGCTCGAGCGCGGCATCGTCCTGCAGAGCCTCGGGCGTTATGCCGAGAGCAGCCGAGATCTCTCCGCGGCGGAGCAGGAGATCGAGCTGCTCGACCTGCGCCGGAGCGGCGTCGATGCGCTCGGCAAATACCTCTACAGCGATGCGAGCGGGAAGTACAAGGCGCCGGCGTCCGAACGGCTCGCGCTGAACGCGATCAACCTGCTCAACTATCTCGCCGCCGGCGATCTCGACGGCGCCGCGGTCGAGGCGCGCCGCTTCCAGGCCGCGCGCGAATTCCTCGGAACCCAGGGCGTCGAGGCGAAGGGGCCGGCGAGCCTCGGGTCCTATCTCTCGGGCTACGTCTTCGAGAGGCTCGGCGAGGGCGATCGCGCGCTCCGCTACTACGAGGAGGCGCTCGACGGCGCAGGGACGCTCGCCTCGCTGCGGGCGCCGGTCGCGCGCCTCGCGCCGGCGAACGCCTATCGCGGTCCGGCGCTCGAGAAGCTGCTCGCGGAGGGGCCGGCCGCGGCGCCGGGCAAGGCGGCGATGGGCGAGATCCTCGTCGTGACGGCGGTCGGGCGGGTGCCCCACAAGGTGCCCGAGCGGATGCCGATCGGCGCGGCGGTCGGGCTCGTCGGCACGATCCTCACCGACGATCTCAGCATCCTCGAGCGCAGCGCCTTCAAGGTGCTCGTCTTCCCGGCGCTGCAGCCGGTGGGGAGCCAGCTCTCGAGCGTCGGCGTCGCGGTCGATGGCGAGAACGCCCCGCTGGAGCTGATCACGGATCTCGGCGCCGCCGTCACCGCGGAGTACGAGGCGAACAAGCCGCAGATCATTGCCGCCGGCCTGACCCGGCTGCTCGCCCGCGCGGCGATCGCGGAAGGCGCCCGCGCGGCGGGCAATCAGGGCGACAACGCGCTGGGTGTCCTCGCCGCGCTCGTGACCGAAGCGGCGCTCGTCGCCGCGGATCGCCCGGATACGCGCTCCTGGACACTGCTCCCCGGCCGGGTCCTCGCGACGCGGATCCCCGTGCGCCCCGGCGATCACGTCGTCGAGGTCGCCTTCGGCGGGGCCGGGGCGCCGCCGCGCCAGTTCGACGTCACCGTCGCGCCCGGCGGCTTCGCGACGATCGTCGTGACCGAGCCGCGCTGAGGCATCGCGCAGACCCCGATCGACGGGCCGGACGGCTCGAGGAGAAAGCCCATGGCCAGTCATTGGACCCGCAGACGGTTTCTCGAAGCCAGCGCGCTTGCCGCTGCGGCTGCTGCGATGCCTTCGGCGGCGGCGGCCGCGAAGTCGGCGAAGCCGGCGGGATTCGACGCCTATCGTCGGCTCGACGCCGTCGCCCTCGCGCGGCTCGTCCGGCGCGGCGAGGCGACGCCGGCCGAGCTCCTCGAGCTCGCGATCGCCCGGGCCGAAGCGGTCGATCCGAAGCTGACGGCGATCGTCGTCCGCCATTTCGAGCTCGCGCGGGCGGCGGCCGCTGCGTCGAAGCGCCCGAGCGGTCCGCTCGCCGGCGTGCCCTTCCTGCTCAAGGATCTCGGCATCGCGATGGCGGGCACGATCACGACCGAGGGCTCGCGCTTCTTCCGCGATCAACAGAGCGATTTCGACAGCACGCTCGTGGAGCGATTCCGCGCGGCGGGACTCGTGATCTTCGGCAAGAC
>CAUJGH010000155.1 GCA_963169575.1 Myxococcota bacterium
CCAGCGCCAGATAGGGCTGCGGGCGTCCGAGGATTTCGAGGCCGATCCCGCTCTGGATCTCGGTCTGCAGGCGCGGATGCACGTTGCGATGACGCGCGACGCCCGCCTCGACCGTGAACGCCGGCAGGCCGGCGAACGCCGGGAAGCGGACCTCGACCACGCTATTCGCTGCCGGGCGCTGACGCGTCTGCACGAAGAGCCCCGTCGGCGCGAGGTCGCGCACGACGGCGGGGTGGGATTGCCGATCCACGATGATCTCGCAGGTCAGGCGATGCTTGATCCGATTCGTTCGCCGCTTTTCCATGCAGCGTGAGTGGAGCGGCGCGCTCGGAGGTGACGGCTCGCCCGCGCGCAGGCGATCGGCAATTCGAGCTCCGGACGCTCCAGCCGCCCCGCTCAGACCCGGAGCGGAGAGAGACGGGCGCCTTCGCACATGCCGAGCGCGCCCTCCATCAGCGCCTCTTCGCGCCGGGCATGGCGGTAGAAATACTGCACGAGCGCCGCATCCCGGTCGGGGCCGGCGGCGCGGACATGGGCATCGACGGCGCGGTGGCCCTCCTGCAGGTTCCGGGGACGGCGGCCGAGGAGCTCGCCCATGTCGTCGAGCTCCTGGGCCTCGAAGGCGACGCCCTTGCGTTCCGCCGTGCGAAGATGGCGGGCCAGTCGGGTCGCGAACCACATGCGGTTGGCGAGGAAGGGGTCGGCGATGGCCGGCGCCTGCTCGCGCTCGAGGTTCTCGAGCAGCATGTCGTAGTAGGCGGAGAAACGGCTGGTCTGGCCCTCCGGCAACTCGACCGGCTCGAGCGCGACGCCGATCGCCTCGGCCAACACCTCCGCCGTCGTGCGCAGATAGAAGACGTGCTGGGCGATCCACTCCGAATGCTCGGTCCCCGCATGGAGGTTCTCCATGACCGGGGCGAGCGAGAGGGGCACCAGCGCCTGGGTCTTCACGCTGTAGTAGAGGAGCGTGTCGAAATCGATTCCGCGCCCGGCGAGCTCGGCATAGCGGGCGACGCGCTCGGGGAAGCGGCCGAGGGGCGTATAGAGATCCCGCGAACGGACGCAGGCGAGATCGGTCATCGGATCGGCGAGATGGGCGAGCTCGAAGTCGACGAGCGCGGTGACCCGTCCGCCGTCGAAGAGGAGATTGCCGGGGCCGGTATCGCCCTGACAGAGCACCGGCCGGACCGGCTTGCGGGGCACGTTCCGCCGCAGCCATTGGCAGGCGAAGGTGAGGAGCGGGAGCGGCTCGCGCACGGATCCTTCGTAGGTCGATTGCCAGACGTCGAGATCGTGGAGCGCGAGCTCCTCCGGCGACCCCGGAATTCGTAGGCCGATGGCCTCGAATTTGCGGGCGTCGATCGCGTGCAGCGCGACCAGCTGCTCGAGGAAACTCTCGAGGATGGCATCGCGCTCGGCCTCGTCCTTCACGTTGTTGAAGTCGTCGCGCCCTTCGACGTGGGCGAGCACCGCGGCCGGCGGATCGTCGTGGAAGGCGAGCACTTCGGGGACACGAACCCCTTCCCGATGAAGGACCTCGAGAATCGCCGCTTCGCGGCGCGTCGAATAGATCCGCGTATACGAAAAGGACTCGTCACGGTTGCCGCGGACGTAGGTCTTCCGGATCGCTCCGTCGATTTCGAGATCGACGAACCAGGCGAGGCGGCCGCCGGATTCGCGCCCCTGGCGGCGACGACTCACGATGCGCCCCCCGAACGTCTTCTCCATCCAGGGAAAGATCTTCTCCCAGCGGTCCTGGGACTCGTCCATCATCGCTTCCTCCCGCGGCGCAGGCCGACGCCGGACTATACCCATCCGCCGCGAAGCGCTCCGAAGCGCCGCAGGCGCACGCGGCCGAACGATCGTCGCCGCGCCAGCGATTTCTCACGCCGCGAACCGATGCGAGCGAAGATGCACTCGCTATGCTGCGTCAACTCCCGAACTCCCCGCCCCCGAAATCCGAGAACGAGACCGAGAAAGACGCCCCGCCCATGGCCGCGACCGAGCTCGTCCGCCTGATCCGCGACGGTGACATCGCCACGCTCCTCTTCGATGATCCCGAACGTCGGAACGCGATGACGCGCGCGATGGGCGAGGCCTTCCGGAACCATGTCGCGACGCTCGCCGGCGATCCGTCGCTCCGGGCAGTGGTCATCTCGGGAATCGGGCGGGCCTTCTCCGCCGGCGGTGATCTCGAAATGCTCGAACGCCAGGCGAACGCGGGCGGAGCCGATCCCGGTCGTGCCTGGCGCGGTATCCGCGACGAGATGGCGGGCTTCTACCGGCTCTTCCTCTCGGTCCGCGATCTGCCTTGCCCGACGATCGCCGCGATCCAGGGCGCTGCCGTCGGGGCGGGACTCTGTGTCGCGCTCGGCTGCGACCTTCGATACGTCGCGAGCGAAGCGCAGCTCGGGCTCAATTTCGCGAAGCTCGGCGTGCATCCCGGCATGGCGGCCACCTGGACCCTGCCCCGGCTGGTCGGTTCCGCGGCGGCCGCCGAGCTGCTCTTCACTGGACGCCTGATCGACGGTGCGGAAGCCGTGCGGATCGGCCTCGCCAGTCGCGCGCTGCCTGCCGCCGAAGTGCTTCCTGCCGCGCAACAAACGGCTCGGGAGATCGCCGCGAACGCACCGATCGCGGTCCGCGCGATCAAGCGCGCGCTCGCACGGAGCGGCGACGCCTCCCTCGAAGACCAGCTCCAGTTCGAAGCGACGGAGCAAGCCCGGACCTTCGAGACGGCCGACGCCGGCGAGGGCATCGCGGCCGTGCGCGAGCGCCGGACGCCCCGATTCGCCGGACGTTAGGCAGGAGCGATGGAATTGCACGGACAGCCGGTGATCCAGCATACGCGAGCGCGGCGCGACGACGCGTTCCGCTCGCCGGGGCTCAAGTCCCGCGCGTGGATTTCGATAGAAGGCGGCGAAGGCATCGCCGTTTCCGGACCGGAAACGAACGAACCCTCTGGAAGGAAGAATCTCGTGACCCGCGCACTGCGCAGCCAGGAGCTCTGGCTGACCCTCACCTACCTCGGCCTGCTGCTGCTCATGGCGAAGGGCTTCGCCAGCTAGCGCTCCGAGGGGGTCCGCCGGCCTCGGCAGACGACCCCCCGGCAGGCCGAGCGCCGGCATTCCCACCGGCATTCCCACCGGCAGCCGCCGACTGCCACCGGCAACACGCCGGCCTCAGGCCGGCAGGGCTTCCGTCACCGCGCAGATTTCGCTCGCGTTGAAGAAGTACGAGATCTCGAGACGGGCCGTCTCCGGCGCGTCCGACCCATGCGTCGCGTTCTGCTCGACGTCGGTCCCGAAATCGCCGCGGAGCGTGCCCTTGGGCGCCTGCTGCGAGTTGGTCGGCCCCATCAGGTCGCGCCACTTCTTGATCGCGCCCTCGCCTTCGAGGACGAGCGCGACGACCGGTCCGGACGTCATGAACTGGACCAGGTCGGCGAAGAACGGCCGCGCCTTGTGGACGGCGTAGAAGCCCTTCGCCCCCTGCTCGGAGAGCTGGATCTTCTTCATCGCGAGGATCTCGAGCCCCGAGGCCTCGATTCGCGCCAGGATCTGCCCCGCGACCTTCTTCTTGACGGCGTCGGGTTTGATGATGGCGAAGGTGCGCTCGACCGCCATGGCGGGATCTCCTCGATGGGGCGAGCTGCCTAACACGGCGCCCGCCGATTTTCGATTTCGGTTCGTTTCGGTTTGCGGATG
>CAUJGH010000156.1 GCA_963169575.1 Myxococcota bacterium
CGGATCGTCGAGCAGCGCCTCCGACTCCGCGGGCTCGAGCCCCGGGATCGCATGCGCATGGCGGCCGATCAGAAGCGAAGAGCGTCCCGTCTCCGGATGGATCTTCACCAGCGGCCGCCGCGGGGCCGGACCGCCTTCGAAGCCGTAGCCGCCGACGTATTCGCCGTCCGCGGCCGGCGGCGTGAAGCCCATGCGCGCCTGGCCATACACGATCGAGTGATGCGCGCTGAGCGTGCTGATCCGCTCGCGCTCGGCGGGCTCGAGCGCGTCCCAGGCCGCGCGCATGTCGGCCCATTCCGTCTCGCCGCCGATCGTCGGGACGACATGGGCCGTGAAGACGGCGGCCTTGGCCTGGATCGGCATGTAGGTGCTGTCGGCATGCCAGCCCTGGTTGCCCTTCAGGATGCGCAGGATCTCGTCGTTCTTCTCGGGGTCGCGCAGCGAGCCGTCGGGCAGCACGTTGCTGATCGGCGCGAGCGCGAACTCGCGCGGGCCGAAGCGATCGGCGAAGGCGACCTGCTCGTCCGGGGTGAGGTGCTGGCCGGGAAAGACGAGCAGTGCGTACTCGAGCCAGACGGCGTAGAGCTGCGCGAAGGTCGCGTCGTCGAGGGCGGCGAGCCGCAGGCCGCGGACGATCGCGCCGAAAGTCGTGTTCGGGAGGGGCTCGACGGAAAACGGGAGCAGGGGAGCGGACGTCATGGGCTGGATTCCTCGGGCTGGGAGGAACGAGGCGGCGGATCCCCGGACCGGCCGGTGGACCCCGACGAGCGACTTTGAGCCAGCCCCGGGCGGGCGTCAAATCCCGCGATGGGCGCGTCCTGTGCGTTCGGCGGACCCACGCGCGCGCTGACTGCCTCCCTGAACTAACGCTTCGGGCCGATTCCTCTTCGCCTTGCCGGCTGATCTTCATCGCCCGCCTCGGCGTCTCGTCCATCGCGGCGCGCCTCGCCCCGATCGTGTACGCCGCGCGCGAGCCAGAGGACGCTCGTCTCGAGCTTCTCGATGCCGACGAGGATCGCGACGGTGACGAGCGAGAGGGCGACGGCGCCCCGAGAAAATCCGAGGCCGATCGCCGAGCCGATCGCGGCCAGGGTCCAGATGACCGCACCGGTCGTGACGCCCTTGACGACGCCCTCCTGGGCGATCATCACGCCCGCGCCGAGAAAGCCGACGCCGGTCACGAGCTGGCCGAGGACGCGATTCACGTCTTCGGGCGAGTCGGCGGCCTGGGACATCGCGAGGCGGATGAAGGTCGCGGTGCCGAGGGTGACGAGACAGCCCGTGCGGATGCCGGCGGGCTTGCCGCGCAGCTGCCGCTCGAAGCCGATGATGGCGCCGCAGAGCAGCGCCGAGCCGACCATCTCCCAGAAGGGCCGTGTGAACGGGTCGATCTCGGTCATCGGGCTCGCGCATCCTCCAGCGGGATCGGGTCGATCGCCGCGTCGCTGGCTGCGTCTCGACGGGACGGCGCACAGGCTTGACGGATCGTCGCCGCGCCCGCTCGCGGCTTCCCGCGCCCGCACGCGACGGCCTCGCTCGATCGGCGGGAATGTCGCAAGCTCCCCGGACCCGCGGCCCGAACCGCCCATCCGGAGCGAGGACCTGCCATGACTTCGACGAACCCCGCGCGCCCGGGCGCCCTCGGCCGCTTCCGGATCTGCGATTTCACCGGCCAGCTCGCCGGCGCCGGTGCGACCAAATGGCTGGCGGCCTTCGGTGCCGAGGTGATCCGGATCGAGGATCCCGTGACCCAGGGCCTCTGGGACATCCTCCGCCCGATGGGCCCCTTCGTCGACGAACGACGCGGCCCGGATTTCGGCGGCGGCTTCAACAACCACAACACCGAGAAGTACGGCATCACGCTGAACCTGCGGACCGCGCGTGCGAAGGAGCTGCTGACCGAGATCGTGAAGCGCTCTGACGTCGTCAGCGAGAACTTCGCGAAGGGCGTGCTCGAGCGCTGGGGCTTCGGCTACGAGCAGCTGCGGCAGATCAAGCCCGACATCATCTACGTCTCGAATTGCGGCTTCGGCCATCGTGGGCCCTACAGCGATTACAAGACCTGGGGCCCGATCGTGCAGGCCATGTCGGGGCTGACCTTCCTCTCCGGGCGCGCCGACGAAGAGCCGGCAGGCTGGGGCTATTCGTACATGGATCATACGGGCGGCATGTACATGGCGATCGCGATCCTGCTCGCCCTCGTGCATCGCGAGCGCACGGGCGAGGGACAATGGGTCGACATGTCGTGCACCGATTCCGGCCTGACGCTGACCGGGACCTCGCTGCTCGACTACACCGTCAACGGTCGCCCCGCCCGCCGCTCCGGCGCTCCCGACAGCAATCATTCGACGAGCCCCGCGATGGCCCCGCATGCCGTCTATCCCTGCCGCGGCGACGACGAATGGATCGCGATCGCCTGCCGCGACGACGCCGACTGGGGCCGGCTCGCGCAGACGATCGGTGCCGACTGGGCGGGCGACGCGCGTCATGCGGCGCTCGCCGGCCGGATGGCGGCGCAGGAAGCGCTCGATGCCCAGCTCGCCGACTGGACGCGACCCCAGGAGAAATGGGCCCTCGCGCGGGCGCTGCAGGCCGCGGGTGTCCCGGCGGCGGCGGTCGCCAAGCCGCAGGAGCGCATCGACCAGGACGAGAACACGCGCGCGTTCGGGCTCTGGCCGACGGTGACGCATGCGAAGATCGGGCAGGTCCGGGTCGACGGATTGCCGGTCCATCTCTCGAAGACGGATTGGCAGATCGAGCGCGGCGCGCCCTGCGTCGGCGAGCACACCGATCAGGTCCTGCGCGAGCTGCTCGGCCTCTCGGGCGAGGAGATCGCGAAGCTGCACGCGGAGGGGATCGTATGAGCGGATCGGATCGAGCCTCCGGCGGCGGTGCCCTCGCCGGGCTCCGCGTCGTCGAGCTCGCGAACGAGAAATGCGCCTGGGCGGGGAAGCTGCTCGCGGACATGGGCGCGGACGTGATCCTCGTCGAGCCGCCTTCGGGCGACGTCGCCCGCGGCTACGGGCCCTTCCTCGAGGACGAGCCCGGCCCCGATCGCAGCCTGCATTGGTGGCACCACCATACGAGCAAGCGCGGCATCGTCCTCGATCTCGAGACCGAGCCCGGCCGCGCAGCGCTGCGCAAGCTGGCGGCGAAGGCCGACATCCTGCTCGAGGCGGAGGCGCCCGGCGTCCTGGCCGAGCGCGGCCTCGACCATCCTCCGCTTCTCGCCGCGAATCCGCGCCTCGTCTACTGCTCGATCACGCCCTTCGGCCGCAGCGCTCCGCGACAGGACGAGCTCGCGACCGATCTGACGGTCCTCGCCGCCGGTGGCCCCGTCTGGATGAACGGCTACGACGATCATTCGCTGCCGCCGATGCGCGGGCTCGGCAACCAGGGCTTCGCGATGGGCTGTCATTATGCGGTGATGTCGATCCTGACGGCGATCCTCTGGCGCGGCGCCTCGGGCGAAGGGCAGCACATCGACGTCAGTCTGCACGCCGCCGCCAACGTCACGACCGAGGCGGGATCCTACGTCTGGCTCGTCGCGCGCGAGACGGTGCAGCGCCAGACGGGGCGGCATGCGAGCCAGGTGCCGTCGATGCCTTCGCAGACGCGCTGCGCGGACGGGCGTTATGTCACGACGGGATTTCCGCCGCGCCGGCCCTCGGAATACGCGCAGCTGATCGAATGGATGCGCCGGATCGGCCTCGACGAGAATTTTCCCGAGACGGTCTTCCTGCAGATGGGCGCGGAGCGGGCCTCGATCGATCTCTCGAAGATCGGGATCGACGACGAGGTCACGGCGATCTTCGGTGCCGGCCGCGAAGCGCTCTGCCTGATCGCGGCGAACGTGTCGGCGGAGGAATTCTTCGAGGGCGCGCAGCAGGCGGGGATCGCCGTCGGCGCGATCCTCTCGCCGGAAGAGGCCTTCGAGAACGCGCATTTCAAGGCGCGCGGCATGCAGGTCGAGGTCGAGCATCCCGAGCTCGGACGGCGCTTCCGCTATCCGGGCGCGCCCTATGCGCTGCAGAAGGGCGCCTGGCAGATCTCGCGCCGGGCGCCGCGGCTCGGCGAGCATACGGCGGAGGTGCTCGCGGAGATCGGGCGTTAGGCTCGGCCCGTCCCTGTTCCCGTCCCCGCCCGTCCGCCCGGGGCCCGCTCTTGCGCCTCGTTCAGCACCTTGCGCCCGGCCCAGGCGACGAGCAGCACGCTCGCGATCGTGAGCGCCACGGGCAGATGCGTCCCATCGACGTTCATCCCGGGCAGGGCGACGCGGTCCTGGAGCGCGAGCGACGCGAAACCGACCGACGCCCAGAGGCTCGCGAGCAGGATCGATCCGAGGATCGAGCCCGTCGCCGCGCGCACCATCCCGAGCAGCCAGCCGAGCGCGAACCACGCGATGAACGCCGCGGCGAAGCGGGCCGGGCTGGTGAGCCCCGGCGGCCGGAGCATCGTCCAGAGCAGCGATGCGAGCGTCACCCCGCGCATCAGCCCGAGCTGCGCGACGAGCCCCTGCTGAAGGACCCCGCGAAACAAAAACTCGTGGATCACGGGACCGATCCCCACGACGACGATGAACGCCTCCATCAGGCTGAAGGGATCGTTCGGATCGACGAGCGGCTTCGGCGTCTCCGCTTCGGCGGCGGCGGCGGCCCTCGCGATCGCCTCGGCGATGGCGGTCGGTCTCTTCTCGGTCGCGG
>CAUJGH010000157.1 GCA_963169575.1 Myxococcota bacterium
CGCCGAGCACGTCGCCGAGGCCGCCCGCGGCTTCCGCTTCGACGACCCCGCGATCGGCATCGACTGGCCGATCCGCCCCGCCTGCCTCTCGGAGCGGGATGCCAGCCTGGCGCCTCTCGCGCTGGACGCCGCGCCGTGAACGGCAAGGCGATGAAGGAATGGATCGCGCGGCTCCAGCCGATCTGTCGTTCGATCACCGGTGACGGCGTGCGCGAGACGCTGCGGCTGATCGGCGAGCAGATCCCGCTCGAGTGCCACGAGGTCGCGAGCGGGACGCCCGTCCTCGACTGGACGGTCCCGCCGGAGTGGAACATCCGGGACGCCTACATCAAGGATGCGTCGGGGCGACGCGTCGTCGACTTCGCGCGCTCGAACCTCCATGTCGTCAGCTACAGCATTCCCGTCGCCCCGCGCTGGATCTCGCGAGCCGAGCTCGAGCCCCATCTCCACTCGCTGCCCGACCGGCCCGATTGGATCCCCTATCGCACCGCCTACTACGAAAGGGCCTGGGGCTTCTGCCTGAGCCAGCGCCAGCGGGACGCCCTCACCGACGAGCGCTACGAGATCGCGATCGACGCGACCCTCGCGCCCGGTGCCCTCAGCTACGGCGAGCTTCGGATCGCGGGCGAGAGCGAGGCGGAGATCCTGATCTCGGCCCATGTCTGCCATCCGAGCCTGTGCAACGACAACCTCTCCGGGATCGCGGTCGCGGTCGCGCTCGCGCGCGATCGTCTGGGAACCCGGCCGCGGCTCTCCTACCGCTTTCTCTTCGCGCCGGGGACGATCGGCGCGATCAGCTGGCTCGCCCGCCACCGCGAAGCGATGCCCCGGATCGAGCACGGCCTGACCCTCGTCTGTCTCGGCGACGACCATCCGCTCCAGTACAAGCAGACCTTCGCGGGCGATGCGCCGATCGATCGCGCCATGGCCCTCGTCCTGGCCGGCGAGCCGGATGCGCATCCCGCGCTGCCCTTCCATCCCTACGGCTACGACGAGCGCCAGTTCAATTCTCCCGGCTTCCGGCTCCCGGTCGGGTCGTTCATGCGCGGGCGCCACGGCGAGTTCCCCGAATACCACACCTCCGCCGACGACCTCGATTTCATCCGCCCCGAGTGCCTCGAGCGATCTGCCCTGCGGCTGCGCGAGGTCTGCGACCTGCTGGAAGCGAATGCGCGGCTCGTCAGCCTCGCGCCTCACGGCGAGCCCCAGCTGGGCCGGCGCGGCTTGTATGAGGCCATCGGGGGAAGCTCCGATCCCCAATCGCTCTCGCGGGCACTCCTCTGGGTGCTCCAGTTTGCCGACGGGGAGCACGATCTGATCGACGTCGCGGCGCGCTCCGGCATTCCCTGGAACACGGTGGCCGAGGCGGCCGAGCGACTCGAAGCGAAGGGCCTCCTCGAGAGGCATGGGGGAGGGCGTCGACGATGCGGGTCCTGATGACCGGCCATGCGGGCTACATCGGCAGCGTCATGTCGCCCTGGCTCGCGGCGGCGGGCATGGAGGTCCACGGGCTCGACTCGGGGCTCTTCGAAGGCTGCGATTTCGGCACGCCCGCTCCGAAGATCCCCGAGCGCCGCATCGATCTGCGCGACGTCACGGCGCGGGATCTCGAGGGCTTCGACGCCGTCGTGCATCTCGCCGCGATCTCGAACGACCCGCTCGGCAATCTCAATCCCCGCTGCACCTATCAGATCAACCACGAGGCATCGGTCCGTCTCGCCGAGAGCGCTCGCGCCGCGGGGGTCGGCCGCTTCCTCTATTCCTCGTCGTGCAGCGTCTATGGCGCGGCGAGCCCCGACGACGTCCTCGACGAGAGTGCCGCCTTCAGTCCCGTGACGCCCTACGCGGAGTCGAAGGTCTGGGTCGAGCGAGACGTGGCCCGGCTCGCGAGCGACGCGTTCAGCCCCGTCTTCCTGCGCAACGCGACGGTCTACGGCGTCTCGCCGCGACTGCGAGGCGATCTCGTCGTCAACAATCTCGTCGGCTGGGCCTTCGCGACCGGGCGCGTGCTGCTCAAGAGCGACGGCAGTCCCTGGCGCCCGCTGGTGCATGTCGAGGACGTCTGCCGCGCTTTCCTCGCGGTGCTGAAGGCCGACCGGGAGAAGATCCACGGCCAGGCCTTCAACGTCGGCCGCAGCGGCGAGAACTACCGCATTTCGGAGGTCGCGGACCACGTTCGCGAGGTCGTCGCGGGCAGTCGCATCGACTTCGAGGCCGGAGCCGGTCCCGATCCGCGCTGCTACCGCGTCCGCTTCGACAAGCTCGAGTCGACGCTGCCGGACTATCGGCCCGTATGGACCGTGCGCGCGGGCGTCGAAGAGCTCGAGCGCGCCTATCGAAAGCACGGGCTCTCGAGTGGCGATCTCGAGGGCAGCCGTTTCCTCCGGATCCGGCGGATCCAGGAGCATCTCGAACAGGGTCGACTCGATGCGGAGCTGCGCTGGCTGGGGTCCGGGTCGTGACGGCATCCGGCCGCGAAGCGGATCCGCGTCCGCCCGCCTGCCGCTTCTGCGGGAGCGCGCTTCGGCAGACCTTCGTCGATCTGGGAATGTCGCCGCTCTGCCAGAAGCATCTGCGTGCGGATCAACTGTCGCAGATGGAGCCGTTCTATCCCCTGCATGCGCGGGTCTGCGAGCAGTGTTTCCTGGTCCAGGTCGAGGACGTCGTGCCGCCGGAGGAGATCTTCGGCGACGGCGCCTACGCCTATTTCTCCTCCTACTCGACGAGCTGGCTCGAACACGCCCGCCGCTACGTCGAGGCGATGATCGGGCGCTTCGGTCTGAAGCCCGGAGACCTCGCGATCGAGATCGCGAGCAACGACGGCTATCTGCTCCAGTACTTCCAGCGAGCGGGGATCCGATCGCTCGGGATCGAGCCGGCCTCGAATACCGCCGCAGCAGCGCAGGCGCGGGGCATCGAGACGATCGTACGCTTCTTCGGTCGCGAGACGGCCCGCGAGGTCGCGGCCGTGCGTGGCCGGGCGCGGATGCTGACCGCCAACAACGTTCTCGCCCACGTGCCGGACATCAACGACTTCATCGCGGGCATCCCCCTCCTGCTCGCCGAGGACGGCGTCGCGACCTTCGAATTCCCGCATCTGATGCGGCTCGTCGACGAGAACCAGTTCGACACGATCTACCACGAGCATTTCTCGTATCTCTCGCTCTCCACCGTGGAGACGATGTTCGCGGCCCACGGGCTCGCGATCTTCGACGTGGAGGAGCTGCCGACCCACGGCGGATCGCTCCGCGTGCTGGCGCGCCACGCCGGATGCGAATCGCATCCGATCCGCCCGTCCGTGGCGGCCCTGCGCGAGCGCGAGCGGGCCGCCGGACTCCGGACCCTCGACTACTACCAGCGCTTCGGAGAACGCGTCGCCGAGACCAAGCGCAAGCTGCTCGTCTTCCTGATCGACGCCAAGCGGGAAGGGCGCCGGATCGTCGGCTACGGCGCGCCCGGCAAGGGCAATACGCTGCTGAACTACTGCGGAATCCGAACCGATTTCCTCGACTACACCGTCGATCGCAGCCCCCACAAGCAGGGGGGCTTCCTGCCCGGGACGCACGTCCCGATCCGTGCGCCGGAAGAGATCGATCGCACGCGGCCGGACTATCTGCTGATCCTGCCCTGGAACCTGCGCGAGGAGATCATGGGCCAGATGGCGCAGATCCGGGCCTGGGGCGGCCGGTTCGTGGTTCCCATCCCGGAAGTCCGGGTCTTCGAATGAGCCGGCAAAACCGACGAGGGCGGGTCCGATGAAGGTGGTGCTCTTCTGCGGCGGCATGGGCATGCGGCTGCGCGACTACTCCGAGACCGTACCCAAGCCGCTCGTGCCGATCGGCCAGCGTCCGATCCTCTGGCACCTCATGAAATACTACGCCCATTTCGGGCATCGCGACTTCGTCCTCTGCCTCGGGTATCGGGCCGAGGCGATCAAGGACTACTTCATCCACTACGACGAGCGGCTCTCGAACGATTTCCGGCTCCGCCGCGGCGGGAGCGAGATCGAGCTGCTCGGCAACGACATCGCCGACTGGACGATCACCTTCGTCGATACCGGGCTCGAGGCGAACATCGGGGAGCGACTCGCCGCGGTGCGTCCCCATCTCGAAGGCGAGGAGATGTTCCTCGCGAACTACGCCGATGGGCTCTCGGACCTCGACCTCGATGCCTACGTCGCGGGATTCCGGGAGAGCGGGGCGGTCGCTTCGCTCGTCAGCGTGGTGGCGCCGCAGACCTTCCATCTCGTCGAGGCGGGCGCGGACGGGCGCGTGTCGGGCATGCACCACGTCAGTCGCTCCGACGTGCGCGTGAACGGCGGATTCTTCGTCTTCCGGACGGAGATCTTCGACGTGCTCGGGCCCGGCGAGGAGCTCGTCGAGCAGCCCTTCCAGCGGCTCATCGACCGGCGGCAGCTGCTCGCGCACGCGCACGACGGGTTCTGGCTCGCGATGGACACCTTCAAGGACAAGACCCGCTTCGAGGATCTGGTGCGCGACGGCAAAACGCCCTGGCAGGTCTGGCGCCGCGGAGCCCTCCGGCGATGATCGGACTCGGCCTACGGCCCGCCGGCGGCGCTGCGCTGCGCGTTCTCTGCCTCGGCGCCCACTGCGACGACATCGAGATCGGTTGCGGCGGGACGCTTCTGCGGCTGCGCGCGGCGCATCCCGAGTGCGAGATCCGCTGGCACGTGCTGACCTCGGATCCCGAGCGCGCCGAGGAGACGCGGCGGAGCGCGGCGCTCTTCGGGCTCGATCCCGCGGATCGATCGGCGGTCCGCATCGACGCGTTTCGGGACGGCTTCCTGCCCTGGGAGGGCGCCGCCGTGAAGGACGCGGTCCTCGACGCCCGCCGCGACTGGAGCCCCGATCTGATCTTCACCCACGCGCGCGCGGACCGGCACCAGGATCATCGCGTCGTCTCGGACCTGACCTGGAACGTCTACCGCGATCATCTGGTCCTCGAATACGAGATCCCGAAATGGGATGGCGACCTCGGGCAGCCTGGCTTCTACGTCGATCTCGACGAAGAGACGGTCTCACGGAAGCTCCAGATCCTCGGGAGCGTGTACACCAGCCAGAAAGCCAAGGCTGCCTTTTCGCTGGAGGCCTATCGGGGGTTGATGGCGCTGCGAGGCATCGAGGCCCGGGCGGTGAGTGGATTCGCCGAGGCCTTCTACGCGCGCAAGCTCGGGCTCGCGCTGCCCTGAGAGCGGCCTGCTGCCGTTCGACCGGCCGCAGGATGGGCACGCAGGAAAGCGATCGTGCGCGCGAGGCCCTCTTCGAGCGGAATCTGCGGCGACCAGTCGATGCGGGCGCGGGTCGCCGCGAGATCGGCGATCCGGATGCGCTGGCGCAGGGGTTCGGGCCGGGCGCCGAACGCGATCGGGACGTCGCTTCCGAGCGAACGCGCGATCGCGAGCGCCAGATCCCGAATGGACGTCGCCCGGCCGGTTCCGAGGTCGACGGAGCCGGATCGGAATGATTCGTCCTCGCCGAGGGCGACCAGGCCCCGAACGGCGTCGTCGAGGTAGATCCAGTCGACGCAC
>CAUJGH010000158.1 GCA_963169575.1 Myxococcota bacterium
CGCGAGACGCTGATGCAGCTCGGCGAGGCCCGCGATCTCGCCAGCCAGCTCCTCTCCCCCGGGCCGCGTGGCGACGAAGCGGGGCTCGCCCGCCTCGCGCGGGAAGGCATCGACTAGCTGCCGGAGCTCGATCGCTTCTACGACGACGTCCTCGGCGATCGCAACCGGCGCTGGGTCCAGCTGCTCCGGCCGCTGCTCGACGGCCGCGAGCATGCCGGCGAAGACGTGCTCGTCGCCGTCGGCGCGCTGCATCTCGTCGGCGAGGACTCCCTGGTCGAGCAGCTGCGCGCGGCCGGTTATCGCGTGCGCAAGGTGAAGCCGTGATCCATCCGAGCGTCTGGGTGGCACCGACGGCCCAGCTCTACGGCGCCGTCGAGATCGGTGCCGAGTCTTCTGTCTGGCCCAACGTCGTCGTGCGCGCCGAGGCGCACCACGTGAAGGTCGGCCGCTACACGAACCTGCAGGATTTCGTGATGATCCACATCGGCTACGGGCATCCGACCGAGATCGGCGATTTCTGCTCGATCACCCATCACGCGACGGTCCACGGCTGCCGGATCGAGGACGATTGCCTCGTCGGAATCAATGCGGTCGTGATGGACGGCGCGGTGATCGGGCGCGGATCGATCGTCGCCGGCGGTGCGATGGTGCGCGAGGGGAGCGTCTTTGCGCCTGGCTCGATCATCGCCGGCGTTCCCGCGAAGCAGGTCGCCGAGCGCGACAGCGCGCGCGCGAACCGGATGAACGCCTGGCAATACCACTGGAATGCCCGCGCCTATCGCCGCGGTGACCATCGCTCCTGGACCGGCCCGGACTACGAGGCCTGGCTGCGCGAGATCGCCGAGAAGATCGAGCGGGACGAGGATCTGCTGGCAGCGCCGCGCGGCGCCGCCGTCCGCTCGCATCCCGTCGACCACGTCTAGCCGCGTTCGTCGAGGACCGGCCAGAAATCGACGATCCGCCCGCCGCGCACGACGGCGAGATCGCCGAATTGCAGCATCACCGACTCGCTCTGGGTCGGCCGGTAGAAGACGAAGCCATCGACGTCGAGCTCGACCGAGCGCGCGCCGTTCAGCATCTCCTGGTTCGAGCTGCGGCCGAAGACCGGATTCTCCGACAGTCCCGGCGGCGAAACGGGCCGCGCCAGCCAGTTTCCGCCGTAGACGAAGAACGTGCGCGCGCGATTCGGATCCCAGAGCGACCAGAGATCGTTCAGCGGCCCCAGCGCCGGAAGCGAGAGTCCATCGGCGGATTTCAGCACCGGCGCCGCGATGTAGACCGCCGGCACGTGGGGCTCGAGGATCGGCAGGTCGAAGTCGAGGGGCTTGACGAGTCCCGACCCGACCGAGAGCTCGCTCGCGATCCCCGCGACGTCGCTCCAGAGGCGATAGGTCGGGCTGCCGGCCGCGTTCAGCGTCGGCGCTTCGTTGCCGCCGGCCGCGCCGGAACCGGCGGCGCCGGCGCGTGCCGGATGCGTGCGCAGGACGTCGAGAAAAGCCTCGTAGCGCCGACGGACCCGCTCGAACGCCCGCGCCTGCTCCCCCGGCATCGCCGCGAGCTTCGCGACATGGGCGTCGTAACCCATCAGACCGGCGAACTCGATCCGGGGATCCGAGTCGACGACGGCGAGCAGGCGCGCGAGCTCGGCCGGATCGGCGAGCCCGCCGCGATGGAGCCCGACGTCGATCTCGACGTTGATCCGCAGATGCAGATCCTGGCCGGCTGCGAGCTCCCGGTACTGACGGAGACGTTCGGGTGTATCGATCAACCACTGCAGCTGGCGGGCCGGATCGAAAGGGCCCGGGGCGTGCGTGCGGTGGAATCGATCCGCGGCGACGACGGGCATCGGCTTGCCGAGCAGGACGTCGCTCGCCGGCAGCTCGCGGGCGATCTGGTTCAGGAAGGGCTGATGGAACGGCATCAAGCGCGAAGTGCCGGCGCGCTTCATCGCGTGCTCCAGCAGCCGTGGACTCGGGAGCGATTTGGTGACCCAGCGGATCCGGCGCGCGCCGATTTCGGCGAGGACCGTATCGACGTTGCGATCGAAGCGGTCGAGATCGACCAGCATCGTCGGCCGGGCGAGCCCGTGCTCGCGGAGCGAGCGCTCGAGCTGGGCGAAATAGCTGGGATGCCCGCCCTCGCCGCGGCTCGCCGGTCGCGAGGCCCAGACCGCGAGTCCCGCCGCGCTACAGGCGGCTGCGAAGAGGAATTGCCGCCGATTCACCGCCGCCGTTCCCCATCCTCTCGACCTGTCCCGTCAGCGGGAGTCCGCCGAGATCCCGCGGAAGATCAGGTCGACAGCCTGGTGGATCGACGCCCTGCAGGCCTCGTCCTTGACCATGCCATTGGCCCAGGGGATCCGGGCGCCCTGGGTCACGTGGAAGAGGACCCGGGCCGCCTCGAGGACATCCACATCCTTCGCGAGATCGTTCTTCATGCGGCCGCGCTGGAGGATCTCCATCAACAGACCGATCGTTCGGTCGTAGAGCTGGAGCACCCGGCGCGCGACCCGCGCCTCTGTCTTCGTCGTCGCGCGCAGGGCGATCGTCGTCAGGTCGCGGTCGGCGACGAAGAGCTCGTGCTGTACATCGAGAAATTCTCGCAACCGCTCGGCAGTCGGTCGGTTTCGGTCGTCCTTCGCGCGGAAGCGCGTCCACGCTTCCTCCTGCATCTCGAAGAGTTCCTCGATCAGGAGCTCCTCCTTGCTCTGCACATGCCGGTAGATGGAGCTCGCGCCCATCCCCGCACGCTCACCGATCGCACGCAGGGTCGCGCCGTCGAAGCCCCGCTCGTCGAAGAGTGCACGCGCCGCCGCGCGAATCCGCGCCCGGCTGCGCCGACCGCGGGCCAGGCGACCATCATCGGGGCGCAGCCGCGGGCGCCCGGGCGCTGCGTTCGGATTGGCTTGCGTCGCCGGTCCCGCGTTCGAGGAGGCGACACCCTCCGACGTCGATCGCGACGATTGCGAAGATCTCGGCGAAGTGAGCGGCGAAGCAAGCGGCGTAAGAGGCGTACTCATGGCGCGACTTCCGATCGGGCAGCTCGGAGGCCTCGATCGTTGGGGGAAAACTTCGGGCGCTGCGCGGCGGCCCTCATCATTGCATAGATCCGATCCCTCGCCAGACGATCGCGTTCAGCCCGCGCGCTCGAGTCGCCAGCAGGGAACACCGAGCGGCGCGAGGTGGCCCCGGACCTCGAACCCGTGTGCGCGATAGAACGCGACGCTCTCTCGCCGATCCGATTCGAGGTAGATCGGATGCGGCGACGCCGACGCGAGGGCGCCGATCGCTTCGACGAGCCGCGCCCCGAGCCCGCGGCGGCGTTCGCTCGGCACGATGCCCAGGACCGCGACATACCAATGGGGCTCGATCGGATGCTCGCGGCGAAGCGCTTCGGTGACACACCCCCATTGATCCATCGCCCGGGCCCCCTGCCCCAGCAAGCAGCCGAGCTGACGCCGGAGCGACGCGCCGGCCAGGGGAAAGCCGCCGGGCTCGGCCACGACGAAGCCGCCCACCACGCCCTTCTCGTTGGCAATCACCCTCGTCTGCGTCCGCGGATGGGGATCGAGAACGAGTGCGCGCAGGCCGGCCCGATTCGCTCGCAGCCGGCGGCGCGGGCTCGGCCCATGGATCGCGCGGTTCATCGGATTGTCGAGAAACGCGAGCGCGAGCGCCTCGAGCAGGGCCGCCCGGCCACGGCGATCGGGGATGTCGACGGTGGCCGGGCGCATCACTGCGCATGCTACCCGTCGGGCGCCCGGGCGCGCCCCTCCCCCGCCGACTTGAGACGAGCGCGCCCGGCGCCGATAGATTTCCCGAAACCCATCCGCCTCCGGCCCCGTCGCGGGACCGGTCCGAAACGCCGGGGAACCCATCCGCTTGAAGCGCCGGGATCGCATCGTCTGCCGCCTCCGCATCCAGGAAGAAGACCGCGAGCGCGTCTTCACCGTCGGCGATCGCCCGATCGTGATCGGCCGTGCCCCCGACTGCGATCTCCATCTGCCCAACGAGAGCATCTCGCGCCAGCACGCGCGCATCGCGCGCGAAGACGACGGCTGGGTCCTGCGCGACCTCGGCAGCAAGAACGGCTCGCGGGTCAATACCTTCCACGTCAGCGAGCAGGCGCTGCGCGGCGGCGACCGCCTCGACCTCGGCTCGATCCGCATCTACGTCGAGATCGGTCCCGAGTCCGCCGCCTCCCGGGCGCGCGTCATCTTCGACGAGAAGAAATCGCCCGCTCGCCATACCGAAGTGCTCGATCTCCAGGACCTCGACCATCTCCTGCAGGGCGGCGAGCGCAGCCCCCATCTCTCCCTGTTCACCGAGAAGCGCGCCCTCACCGCGAGCGGCGACGACTCCGGCCGGATCGCCGAGACCGCCGGCGAGCTCATGCGCCTCGTCTCCGAAGCGGCCGAGAGCCTGCTCTCCTGCACGACTCTGCCCGAGACCCTCGACCGCATCCTCTCGCTCGTCTTCGACAACATTCCCGTCGAGCGCGGCGTCATCTGCCTGCTCGATCCCGAGAGCGGCTCCATCGAGCCGATGGCGATGCGCAATCGCGAGGGCGTCCCCGACGTCCCGATGACGATCAGCACCAACATCACCGGCGCCGCGATCTCCGACAAGCAGGCGATCCTGATCCGCGACACCGCGATGGACGACCGCTTCGGCGGTGCCGAGAGCGTCATCCTGCTCGAGATCCACTCGGCGATGTGTGCGCCGCTGCTGCGCGACGGGAAGGTCAGTGGCTACCTCTACGTCGACCGCCAGTCCGCGAGCCACGCCTTCGAGATGCCGCAGCTCGAAGCGCTCTCGATCCTCGCCCTGCTCGCCGCCATCGCCGTCGAGCAGGCCGCCCTGCGCGACGACGTCCGCCGCGAGCAGGAGCGGCGCGTCCGGCTCGCGCGCTACAGCTCGCCCGCCGTGGTCGAGCGGATCCTCGAGACGCCGAGCGCGGGCTCCGCCGGCATGGTGGCCGACGAGGGCCAGGTCTCGATCCTCTTCGCCGATCTGACCGGCTTCACGGACCTCGCCGAGCGATTGCCGCCGGCCGAAGTCATCCTGATCCTGAACGAGATCTTCGAGCGGCTGACCAGCGTCGTCTTCGCCCTCGACGGCACGCTCGACAAGTACAGCGGCGACGGCATGATGGCCTTCTTCGGCGCACCGCTCGCGATGCCCGACCATGCGGCGCGCGCGGTCGAGGCGGCGATCCGGATGCAGGAGGCGGTGGCGGCGCTCAACGCGGCGCGCGGCGACGTGCGTCCGATCGCGGTGCGAATCGGCGTCAACTCGGGCACGGTCGTCGTCGGCGACATCGGGACACCCCAGCGCAAGGACTACACCGTGATCGGCGACGTCGTGAACATCGCGAGCCGGCTCGAGTCCTCGGTCGCGCTGCCCGGCCAGATCGTGATCGGCGAGGCGACCTGGCTGGGCGCGCGCCACGCCTTCGAGTGCGACGCGCTCGAGCCGGTGCGCCTCAAGGGCAAGCAGAAGACCGTGCGGCCCTATCTCGTCCGGCATCGCATCGAAGATCCCGAAGGCGCGACGCGCGCCCTCTAGCTCGGCGCGACGTCTGCCCTCTCACAAGACGCGCCCGGCGAGTCGGGGGGGACGCGGATGGCTCGCCCGGGGCCCGTCGAGCCGCGCTTCTCGCGAGAGTCGGCTTGTGGGATCTG
>CAUJGH010000159.1 GCA_963169575.1 Myxococcota bacterium
AAGCAGGCGGAGCCGGAGGCGGCGGTGCGGGGCGAGCCGCGACGATCGGCGCCGTCGGCTCGGTCAGGTCGAGCTCCGAGAGCAGCGGATCCGCGAGATCCGGGTCGGATTCGTCCGCGGCGAGTACCCGGGCGGCCCCGGATCCGAGATCGGCCTGCAGCGCGTCGCCGAGCCCGCTGGCCAGCGCCTCGTCGAGCACCTCGTCGAGCACGTCTTCGAGGGAGGCGTCGAGGTCCTCGTCGAAGTCCGTCTCGAGATCGGGACCGAAATCGGGCCGGAATGGCGTCGCGTCATCGTCGTCGAACGTTCCCCCGGGCGACACGGTCGCCGGTGCGCCGTCGGCGAGCTCGAACGGCGCGACGTCGTCGAGGATCAGCTCCGGATACTGGGACTCCGCGACGGCGAGGCTCGGCGAGAGCGGCCCGGCGGCTTCGGCGACCTCGGCGCGCTCGACGGGCTCGCCCTGCCCGGACAGCGTCGGCAGCAGGCTCTCCATCCCGCCCATCAGGACGGCCCAGTGGACCATGGCCTCCGACCGGCCCCGCTGCCCCGGGCGCGCCTCCAGCATGTCTTCATCGAAGAGAAAGCCCATCCGCTCGGCCTCGGAAAGCAGGGGCTCGAGCGCGTCGCCGAGGCGAACGTCGAAGTCGATCGACTCCTGGTTCCGGATCACGACGAGCTTGCCCGTTTCGTTCGAGCGGATGCCGAGGGCGATTCCGATGCCGCCGTACTCTTCCGCGAAGGCCACCACCGCGGCGCGCGCCGGCCCCACCGGCAGGAAGCCGACATTGAGCACGGGCGCATTCATCGCCGGGCGCAGCAGCAGCAGGCTCGCCTCGGAGAGGGGTAGCGGCTCGGACAGGCGTCGGAACATGCGGGTTGCATCGGCCCTGCGGCCGGAATCTTGAGCTTCGCCGCGCGGCAAGCGAGGCCTGAAGTCCCAGCCGGGACGTGCTTTTTTTTCGACGCGAGCACGTCTTGCGTCGGATGGGTGGGACCTTTCGCCCGCTTGGCGAGCCGATACAATCCGGGCGGCATTGGCTCGGCCGGGCAGCCTGGCCTCCGATTCCGCGAGCAATCCTTCGCGCTACACGGCCCGAGCCGATCTCGAGATTCTTTTCTGAGTCCTTCCTGAGTCCTTCCTGAGTTAAAAGTTCGACATTCCCTGGAAACACAACATCCAAGCGACGCGACTCCTTCCGCGGGAGGCGCGTCGATCGCCAACCTGCGCGACACGAGAGACGGGCCAGCGTGACCACCAGCCAATCCCAGCACGGCAAACCGATCGAACAACTGACGAGCGTCGCCATCCGATTCGCCGGAGATTCCGGCGACGGCATGCAGATCACGGGCTCGAAATTCACGGACGAGACCGCGCTCTTCGGAAACGATCTGTCGACGTTTCCCGACTTCCCCGCCGAGATCCGCGCCCCTGCCGGCACGATGGCGGGCGTGTCCGGCTTCCAGATCCATTTCTCGAGCCGCGACATCCATACGCCGGCCGATCGTCCGGACGTGCTGATCGCATTCAATCCCGCCGCGCTGCGCGGCAACGCGAACGACGTGCGCCCGGGCGGGATGATCATCATCAACATCGACGCCTTCAACCAGAAGTCGTTGACCCGAGCCGGCTATGCGGCCGATCCGCTTCCGGATCTGCGCGAGCGCTACAAGCTGGTCGAGATCCCCTTCACGACGCTCAACCGCGACGCGCTGAAGGGCCTCGACCTCTCGTCCCGCGAGATCGATCGCTGCAAGAACTTCTTCGCCCTCGGCGTGCTCTGCTGGCTCTATGGCCGACCGATGGAGGCGACCGAGCGCTGGCTCGCGACGAAGTTCAAGGGCGCCGTGCTCGAGGGCAACATCCGCTCGATCCGAGCGGGCCATGCCTTCGGCGAGACGACGGAGCTCTTTCCCGCCTCGTTCGCGGTCCCGGCTGCCAAGATCCAGCCGGGCGTCTATCGCAACATCACGGGCAACCAGGCCCTCGCCTGGGGCATCGTGGCCGCCGGCGTCCAGATGGATCGCGACGTCTTCTTCGGCGCGTATCCGATCACGCCGGCCTCCGACGTGCTCCACGAGGTGGCGCGCTACCGACAGTTCGGCGTGAAGACGTTCCAGGCCGAGGACGAGATCGCGGCGGTCTCCTCCACGATCGGTGCGGCCTTCGCCGGCCAGCTCGCCGTCACCGTTTCGAGCGGCCCCGGCTTCGTCCTGAAGCAGGAGGCTCTCGGGCTCGCGGTGATGACGGAGCTGCCGCTCGTCGCGATCAACGTTCAGCGCGCGGGGCCGTCGACGGGCTCGCCGACGAAGACCGAGCAGGGCGATCTGCTCGCCGGCATGTTCGGCCGTCATTCGCAGAGCCCGATCCCGATCCTGGCGGCTTCGACCCCGGGCGACTGCTTCTACACCACGCTCGAGGCCTTCAAGCTGGCGGTGAAGTACATGACGCCGGTGATCGTGCTGTCGGACGGCTACATCGCGAACAGCTCGGAGCCGTGGCTGATCCCCGATGTCGAGTCGCTCGAGCGCAATCCCGTGCGCTTCGCCCAGCCGATCGAGGTCGGCGAGTTCAAGCCCTATGCGCGCGATCCGCAGACCCTGGCCCGTCCGTGGGCGATCCCGGGCACGCCCGGTCTCGAGCACCGCATCGGCGGCCTGACGAAGCAGGACATCACGGGCAACGTCAGCTACGACGCCGAGAACCACGGCAAGATGATCGCGCTGCGCAAGGCGAAGATCGACGGCATCGCCGCCGATCTCCCGCCGGTCGAGGTCGACGGCCCGGCGAAGGGCAAGCTGCTCGTGGTCGGATGGGGCGGCACGAAGGGCTCCATCACCGCGGCGGTCGAAGCCGCTCGCGGCGAGGGCATGAACGTGTCGCAGATCCATCTGCGCCATCTCCATCCCTTCCCGAGCAATCTCGGCGACGTCCTCCGCAGCTTCGACAAGGTCCTGCTCCCCGAGCTCACGGACGGCCATCTCGCCCTCCTGCTGCGGGCGAAGTACCTGGTCGACGTGCAGTCGTTCTCGAAGATCATCGGGCAGCCGTTCAAGATCGGAGAGCTCGTCGAAGCGATCCGCAAGCTCCACGGCGCCTGAACCGTCGCTCTTCATTCCCCCTGCGCAGCCCCCCAAGCGATCGAGGAACAAAAGCCCATGGCCGCTCCCGCCGTCAAAGTCACCGCCAAGGATTTCACCTCCGACCAGGACGTCCGCTGGTGTCCCGGATGCGGGGATTATTCGATCCTCGCGAACGTCCAGCGCGTCATGCCCGAGCTCGGCGTGCCGCGCGAGAACGTGGTGTTCGTCTCGGGCATCGGCTGCTCCAGCCGCTTCCCCTACTACATGAACACCTACGGCTTCCACACGATCCACGGCCGCGCGCCGGCCTTCGCGACGGGCATCAAGGCGTCGCGCCCCGAGCTCTCGGTCTGGATCGTGACGGGCGACGGCGATGGTCTCTCGATCGGCGGCAACCATCTGATGCACACGCTCCGCCGCAACATCGACACGCAGATCATGCTCTTCAACAACCGCATCTACGGTTTGACGAAGGGCCAGTACTCGCCGACCTCCCAGGTCGGTCTGAAGACCAAGTCGACGCCCCAGGGCTCGATCGACCACCCGATCGACCCGATCGCCTTCGCGCTCGGCTGCGGCGCGACCTTCGTCGCCCGCACGATCGACGTCGACGCGAAGCACATGCAGGAAGTCCTGACCCGCGCCCACCAGCACAAGGGCACGTCCTTCATCGAGATCCTCCCGAATTGCCCCGTCTTCAACGACGGCGTCTGGGAGGAGATGCAGGATCGCAAGACCCGCGCGCAGGCGACGCTCAGCCTCGAGCAGGGCCAGCCCCTCGTCTTCGGGACGCCCGAAGGCCGAAAGGGCATCGTCATCAAGAACGGATCGCCGTCCGTCATCGATCTCGCGGCCGGGGACGATCCGGTCGCGAAGGGCGTGGTCGTCCACGACGAGAAGATCGATTCGTCCTCCTACGCCGGCATGCTCGCAACGCTCCAGCGTCCCGAATTCCCGGTGCCGATCGGCGTCTTCCGCTCGGTCGAGCGGGCGACCTACGAGGACATGCTCCAGTCCCAGGTCGATTCGGCGATCGCGCAGCGCGGCCGCGGGGACCTGAAGGCCCTGCTCCACTCGGGCGATACCTGGCAGATCTAGCCCGCAGAGCGACGACCTCCCCCGCGGAGGCGACAAGCGAGGCAGGAGCAGTCGACGACCGGGAGACGGTCGCCGGATCCGCGCGCGCCGCGGACGGGCGGGACCCGTCGGGCCCGGTGGGTCCCCTGACGCCTTTTCGCGAGCGGCGGTTCCTCGCCTGCTTCCTGACGGGCACGCTCGCCGCCTCGGGCAACTGGATGCTCTCGCTCTCGGTGCCCTTTCTCGTCTACGAGCTCACGCGCTCTGCCTCCTGGCTCGGCGTCGCCGCCGTCGCGTCGGGGCTACCGTCGCTGGTCGCCTCGCCCGTCGGCGGCGTCTTTGCCGACCGCTATTCGAAGCGCGCGCTGCTGCTGATCTCCGGTGGGATCCAGGTCGTGCTCGCGCTGGTGCTGTTCGCGGCGAGTCGCGCAGGGATGCTCGACATCGGCCTGCTGCTCGGCCTCGCAGTCGCGATGGGATTCGCGTCGTCGACGCAGACTTCCGTCTACCAATCCTTCGTCGCCGAGGTCGTCCCGGCGCGCCAGATCTCCGCCGCCTATCGCCTCAACGCGATCCAGTTCAACGTCTCCCGCGCGATCGGCCCGGCCCTGGCTGGCCTCGTCCTGCACCGCTTCGGCGCGACGACCGCCTTTCTCGTCAACGCCCTCGCGTTCGCGCCGCTGCTCGTCGTGCTCGCCCTGATCCGGACCCGGGCGGTCGAGCGCAGCATCGCGACCAGCGTCGTCGGCGAGATCCTCGAAGGCGCCCGGCTCGCCTGGCGCGATCCTCGGCTGCGCCTCGCCGTCGTGACGGGCGCGTTCTGCTCGATGTTCGGGATGAGCATCTACTCGCTCGCAGCCGGCCTCGCGAAGGACGTGTTCCGGGTCGACGAAGCCGGGCTCGGTCTGCTCGTCTCCTCCGTCGGCGTGATGTCGTTCCTGACGGCGATCCTCGCCGTCGGGCTCGGCGACAAGATCAAGCGCTCGACGCTCGTCGTCTCCGGCCTCGTCGTCTACGGCCTAGGCCTCTGGATCGTCGCGGCGACCGACGTCTTCGCGATCGGCATGATCGGCTTCGGGATCACCGGCATCGCCCATGTCATGATCAACGTCTCGGTCACGACCACGGTCCAGACCTACGTCCCGCCCGCGTTTCGCGGGCGCGTGACCTCGTTCCAGCTGATGGGCATCATGCTCGCGCTGCCGATCGGCGCCCAGCTCGGCGGGCTCGCGGCCGATTTCGTCGGCCTTCCGACCGTCGTCGCCGCCTTCGGCAGCCTGCAGATCGGCTATGGGATCTGGGCGAAGCTGCGCATGGATGGGCTTCGGGCGATCGACTGAACAGCGCTCCCGGAGCGCCGAAACACGAGCGCCGCCGACCCGGAGGTCGACGGCGCTCGTAGGATGGATTCGGACCCGATTTCGAGGGCATTCAGGTCTACGAGCAGCAATGCCCGCGCAAGGTCTCAGGCACGCTTGCGCGTGCGCTCGAGCCAGCCCCCCACGACCGCGAGGCCCGAGCCGAACACGAGCGCTGCACTCGGCTCCGGAATCGGATTCACCGAGCCGCTCTCGGAGATGATCCAACCGCGGCGATGGGTCGGCGACGTGTAGCGCGCGCCCACGTGCCATTCGTCGAGCAACGCGGAACTACGGAACTGGATCTGCCAGGTTTGGACCGAGCCGACGGCCAGATTGGGCGACAGGTCGACGCAGAGGAAGCTGCCGTTGTTGCCGCTGCAGCCATTCGCCGTCAACGGGCCAGCGAGCACCGAGCCCGCAGGACCGGAGAGCACCGTGATGTCCGAATAATCGTTCGCGACCTTGAAGTTCACGTCGACGAGCGACGTCGCGCCCACGCTGAACGGAACGCTGGTGTCGACCGTGTAGGTCGCGATGTACAGGTCGGGCGCAGTCTCGATCACGTCGAGGGTGTAGATGCCGCCGATGCAGCCGGCGGACGCGCAATCGATGGTCAGTGCGCGGGCCGATCCGGCGAGGCCGGTTTCGAGCGAGAGGAGAGTGAACAGAGCCAGAAGCAACGTACCGAGAAGGGGACGGAGCGACATGATGGTTCGAGCTTCCAGGTGGATGCGGCACCCGACGGGATGCTGCTGGGTGTAGAGTACCCGTACGAGGCCGGTCGGGGACGCGCAAATTCGAAAAGAGCATCGAAATTGCCGCTCGTTTGCCGGTCGATCGGATCCGAAAAATAGTCTTCGCTCGGCAGTCGGCGCATCGCCGGGTGGAGCCCCGACGACAAGCGGCCCGGCCGAGTCGTCCTCGGCCGGGCCGGCGTGAAACCGCGTGCTCGATCGGGCCCGCATACGCCCGAATCGTTCAGCCGAGCACCTTCGCCGCGTGCTTCGCCAGCGTCTCGCCGATCGTCGCCGGCGAGGGCGAGACGGCGACGCCGTTGCTCTCGAGCGCCTTGATCTTGTCCGAGGCCTTGCCCTTGCCGCCCGCGATGATCGCGCCGGCATGCCCCATGCGCTTGCCGGGCGGGGCGTTCTGGCCGGCGATGAAGGCCGCGACGGGCTTGGTCATGTGGGCCTTCACGAACTCCGCCGCCTCTTCCTCGGCCGAGCCGCCGATCTCGCCGATCATGACTACGGCCTTCGTCGCGGGATCGGCCTGGAAGAGCCGCAGCGCGTCGATGAAGTTCGTTCCGATGACGGGATCGCCGCCGATGCCGACGCAGGTCGATTGCCCGATGCCGAGGCGCGAGAGCTGGTCGACGGCTTCGTAGGTCAGCGTCCCCGAGCGGGAGACGACGCCGACGGGGCCGGGGCGCGTGATCTGCGCCGGCATGATGCCGATGCGGCACTGGCCGGGCGTCACGACGCCAGGGCAGTTCGGGCCGAGCAGACGCGTCTTGCTGCCGCGCAGCGCCGCCTTCGCGCGCGCCATGTCGATCACGGGGATGCCCTCCGTGATGCAGACGGCGAGCTCGAGCTCGTTCTCGGCCGCCTCGAGGATCGCGTCCGCCGCGCCCGGCGGCGGCACGAAGATGACCGAAGCAGTGGCTCCGGTCGCCGCGACGGCTTCGCGCACGGTGTTGAAGACGGGGATGCCGTCCATCACCGTACCGCCCTTGCCCGGATGGATGCCGCCCACGACCTGGGTGCCGTACTCGCGCGAGAGGCCCGCGTGGAACGTGCCCATCTTGCCCATGCCCTGGATCAGCAGCTTCGTGTTCTTGTCGCAGAGAATGGCCATCGGATCAGGCTCCCTTCACCGCGGCGACGGCCAGCTCTCCGGCTTCCTTGAGCGTCTCCGCGGGGGTGATGTTCAGGTTCGAGCGGGCGAGGATCTCGCGGCCCTCGGTGGCCTTCGTGCCCTGCAGCCGAACCACGAGCGGCACCTTGACGCCGAGCTCGTCGGCCGCGGCGACCACGCCCTCGGCGATCAGATCGCAGCGCACGATCCCGCCGAAGATGTTGACGAGGATCGTCTTCACGTTCTCGTCGCGCAGGATCAGCTTGAACGCTTCCTTGACCTTCTCCTTGTCCGCGCCGCCGCCGGCGTCGAGGAAGTTGGCCGGCTTGCCGCCGCAGTAATGGATCATGTCGAGGGTCGCCATCGCGAGGCCCGCGCCGTTCACCATGCAGCCGATGCTGCCGTCGAGACCGACGTACGCGAGGTCGATCTCCTTCGCCGCGCGCTCGCGCGGATCCTCTTCCTCGGGATCGCGCAGCTCGGCGATCTCGGGATGGCGTTAGAGCGCGTTGTCGTCGAAGTTGAGCTTGCCGTCGAGGGCGAAGAAATCCCCTTCGGCCGTGAGCACGAGCGGATTGATCTCGACCTGCGAGCAGTCCTTCGCCTGGTAGAGCGCGTAGAGCGCCATCACGAAGGGCACGAACTTCTTGATCTGCTCGCCGTCGAGTCCGAGGCGGAAGCCGAGGTCGCGCGCCTGGTATTCGCGCAGCCCGAGGTTGGGGTCGACCTGGCTCGTCAGGATCTTGTCCGGCGACTTCTCCGCGACGACCTCGATCTCCATGCCGCCCTCGGTCGACGCGACGACGGCGAACTTCTCCGACGCCCGGTCGAACAGGACCGCGAGGTAGTACTCCTTCACGATGTTCGAGCCCGCCTCGACGTAGACCTTGCGGACGAGCTTGCCCTCGGGCGGCGTCTGCGGCGTATGCAGCGTCATGCCGAGGATCTGGCTCGCGGCCTGCTTCGCCTCGGCGGGGGACTTCACGACCTTGACGCCGCCGGCTTTGCCGCGGCCGCCGGCGTGGACCTGGGCCTTCACGACGACGACCGGCGAGCCGAGCGCCTTCGCCGCGCGCTCCGCCTCTTCCGGCGTCGTCGCGAGCTGACCGTTCGGGACGGCCACGCCGAACTCCCGGAACAGCGCCTTCGCCTGGTATTCATGAACGTTCATTTCTGGGCCTCCAAAGCCTGTCCCGGGTCTCCGCGAACTTGCCGTGCGCGGACCGCACCCTCGAATCAAGGTCAGCGAATGCGCCGTCCGGCGCATTCGCGATCAATCAAAGCTGGATCTGCGAGATCAGCGTCCGAACGTGCTCGACCGAGGCGTCGAACTCCTTCTTCTCCTGCGCGTCGAGCTCGAGCTCGATGATGCGCTCGAGACCGCCGGCACCGATCACGCACGGCACGCCGACGTAGAGTCCGTTCACGCCGTACTCGCCCTCGCAGAGACACGCGCACGCGAGCACGCGCTTCTTGTCCCGCAGATACGACTCCGCCATCTCGATCGCCGAGAGCGCCGGCGAGACGAAGGCCGAGCCCGTCTTGAGCAGCGCCACGACCTCGCCGCCCGCCTGCTTCGTGCGCTCGACGATCGCGTCGATCTTCTCCTTCGAGAGGAACTTCGAGACCGGGATGCCCGCGACCGTGCAGTAGCGGACGAGCGGCACCATCGTGTCCCCGTGGCCGCCGAGGACGAGCGCCGTCACGTCCTTGACCGAAACGCCGAGCTCCCAGGCCACGAAGCTGCGGAAGCGCGTCGAATCGAGCACGCCGGCCATGCCGATGACGCGGTTCTTCGGGAAGCCCGAGACCTGCTTGAAGGTGTAGACCATCGCGTCGAGCGGGTTCGAGATGACGATCACGAAGGCGTTCGGCGCGTGCTGCTTCACGCCCTCGGCGACCTGCTTCATGATCGAGAGGTTCGTCTTCAGCAGATCGTCGCGGCTCATGCCCGGCTTGCGCGCGAGGCCGGCCGTGATGATCACGACGTCGGCACCGGCGATGCCCGCGTAGTCGTTGCAGCCGCTGATCTTCGCGTCGCTGCCGACGAGCGGCGCCCCCTCCGCCATGTCGAGCGCCTTGCCCTGCGGCAGGCCTTCGACGACGTCGAAGATCACGACGTCCCCGAGCTCGCGATAGGCCGCCTGCTCCGCGAGCACGCCGCCGATGTTTCCCCCGCCGATGAGTGCGATCTTCGGCTTTGCCATCGAATCCTCCCTCCCTCTCTGTTCTCTCTCTGTTCTCTCTGCTTCT
>CAUJGH010000160.1 GCA_963169575.1 Myxococcota bacterium
GACCCGCGAGAAGGACGGCGCGACGATCCGCCAGCCCGGCATCCATCCGGAGCTCGTCGCGCCGATCGCGCAGGCCCTCTCCGACTCGCTCCGCCAGGCCGGGCCCGACCAGGAGGTCGGTCTGCAGGCCATCCGCAAGGAGCGCAGCCTCGGGATCTTCCACACGAAATACCTGACGACGCTGCTCGCCTGGGTGAAGGGCGATTCCCTCTACATCCAGCTCCACCGCTCGGAATGGCCGATCCCCCAGGCGAAGGAGACGAAGCCCCAGCCCGAGCCCCTGCGCGATACGCGGCCGATGGATTTCCGGGTCGTCTCGGGCGAGTTCCTCTATTTCGCCGGCCCGCAGACCCTCGAAATCGATTGGAAGAACGACGTCTTCCGAACCGCGTATCGCCTGCCCGGCTCGACCGGCGGCGAGAAGCGCAGGCGCGAAGTCCTGATGCAATCGCCGATTCCCCAGGCCGAGCGCAAGGCGATGCAGGGCGCCGACGTCGATGTCGACGAACTGACCCCGGAACAGCTCCGCGCCCTCGCCGACCTCGAAGAGGACCGCGCCTCCGGCCGCATCACCGAGCAGGCCTACCAGCGCGCGCGCCGGGAGCTGCTCCGGCCCCGCTGATGTCCAGCAAGCTTTCGAAGCGAAGAGCGGGCGGAAAAGACGCGTGACAGGCGACGCTTCGAGCTCTTCGAGGGGCGGCTGAGCCTCAGGTCGGGCGGGCCGATGGCCGCTACCGTCACGACCGCTCGGGGGCCGCCGGCTGCGGACCCGATCGTCCCGAATCGCCCGTTCGCGCTGCGCGCCGCAGGCGCGCTGCACCGCCGGAGATCGCCCTCGATGTCGACCTTGATGCAAGCCCTCGTGATCGCCGTCCTGGCCGGGGTCGGCCTGCGCCTGCCGAAGGGCCCGGCGCGCAGCCGCCTCTTCAGCCTGCTCAAGGCCTGGTTCACGGTGCTCTGCTTCTGGGCCCTGCTGACGCATCCGATGGAGAACGAGGCCGGCGAAAAAGTCATGGCCCTCGAGCTGATCGGCGACACGATCGACGAGATCGACGCGGGCACCTTCTGGCTCTTCGTCTCCCTCGCGACCGGCATCAAGATGATCGGGATGGTCTCGTCGATGTACCGCTGGCAGCTGATGCTGCGCGGCCAGGGCATCGAGCTCCCCTTCCGCCATCTCTTCGGCTCGTTCCTGATCGGCCGCGCCATCGGCACCTTCCTGCCCTCCACCGCCGGCCTCGACGGCTACACCCTCTTCGACGCCGCCCGTTTCAGCGGCAAGACCGTCGAGGTCACCGCCGCGAAGTTCGTCGAGAAGGTCTGCGGCTTCTCCGGCGTCTTCATGACCTTCCTCGTGACGCTGCCCTTCGGCATCGCGATCTTCGGCGAGAACGCGCGCTTCTTCGCGATGGCGTCGGTCCCGATCGCCGCCGGCGTGATCGGCGGGCTCGTCGTGACGCTGCTCTTCCCGGGCTTCGTGCAGTGGATCCTCGAGAACGTCCCGATCCCCGCGAAGCAGCGCATCCACGGTCTCGTCTCGCGCATCTCGACCTCGGCGGCCGCCTATCGTTCGCGGCCGGGGCTCGTCGCCCAGATCCTCTTCCTCTCGTTCCTGGTCCACTTCACGACCGCGGCGATGTACTACTACACCGCACTCGCGATCGGCGCGGTCGGCGCGGATTTCTGGGAGGTGACCTTCGGGTCGGCGATCCAGATCTTCGTGACCGTCATCAGTCCCTTCACGATCGCGGGCGAAGGCATCCGCGAGGCCGCGCAGTACGTGCTCCTCAAGGAGCAGATCGGCGGCGCCAAGGCGATCCTCTCCGCAGCGCTCGGCTTCTGGGCGGCGGAGGCGCCGACGATGCTCGGCTTCCTCTTCTGGTGGGCACGCGGCGCCGACTACACGCCGGCGTTCTCGCGCGTCGACGGCGTGCAGGTCGATTATGCCGAGGCGGCGCGCGCGGCGGCTTCGCTCGAGCAGGACGTCGACACGCAGGCGGGCGAAGTCGCGGCGACGCCGCTCGGCGAGCGGCTCTGGCGCTGCGCGTCGGCGGGGGCGTTCGCGGGGGTGACGGCAGGGCTGCTGCTCGGGCTCGGCGAGGCGATCGTGATCGCGCAGGGCGGGCTCGGGACCGACGCGCAGGTGTTCTGGTACGGGCCGCTGATGTGGGCGGCCGTGCTCGGCTCGCTCTCGATCCTCGGCGGACTCTTCCTCGCGGTGCTCCCGATGGATCGCTTCGAGATCGGGACCTGGGTGCCGCGGCTCGGGCTCGGCGCATGCCTGGTTCCGTTCGGGCTCTTCGTCGTGCTCTTCCGGCTGCGCCGCGACGTCTATCTCGAGCAGATGCCGCCCTTGCCGGTCGTGCTCGGCGTGCTGGTCGGCGGCGCCATCGTGCTCGCGCTGATCCTCGGACCGCTGCGCTTCGCGCTCGCGCCGATCGCGACGCGCCTCGCGACGCCCCTCGCGCCTCTCGCCGTCCTCGGCCTCGGCGTCTTCGGCCTCGGCGGCGCGCTCTCGCTCGCCTTCGCGCCGCCCGCGCCCGAGGCGAAGCCGGCGCAGGCGATCGCGGCCGGGCTGGTCGACAAGCCGAACGTGATCCTCGTGATGGTCGATACCCTGCGCGCGGACCATCTCTCGTGTCACGGCGGACCCGTCCCGACCCCGAACCTCTGCCGCCTCGCCGAAGAAGGCACGCGCTACACCGCCTTCTCCCATGCGTCGTGGACCAAGCCCGCGACGGCCTCGCTGCTGACCTCGACCCTGCCCTCGACCCATCGCGCGATGTCGAAGCCCTCGTCCCTCTCGCAGGATCTGACGCTGATCTCCGAGGCGATGCAGCAGGGCGGCTATGCGACGGGCGGCATCGTCTCGAACGTGAACCTCGCCGAGAGCTTCGGCTTCGCCCAGGGCTACGACGACTACTACTACCTCGCCCCCGACTACATCGCGGGCGCGCAGGAGTCGAGCTCGAAGCTGATCGTCTACCAGCTCGTCCGCCAGGTCGTGCTCGGCGTCTTCGGCGGCAAGAAGATCTGGTTCAACGACTTCTACCAGGACTCCGAGGTGGTGAACGACGTCGCCTTCGAATGGCTCGAAGAGCGCGGCGACGATCGGTTCTTCCTCTTTCTGCATTACATGGATCCCCACGATCCCTATTTCGAGCATCCCTACAACGGTGTCGGCATCGCCCGCGTCTCGCTCCCCGATCCCAAGCCCGAGCAGGCCGAGCGGCTCGCCGAGCTCTATCGCGGCGAGGTCGCCCATCTCGATGCCCAGTTCGGGAAGCTGCTCGCGAAGCTCGAAGAGAAGGGCCTCTACGACGACACGCTGATCGCGCTGACGGCCGACCACGGCGAGGAATTCGCCGAGCACGGCGGCTTCTGGCATGGGCTCACGCTCTACGACGAGCAGATCCACGTCCCGCTGCTGGTCAAATGGTCGCGCCACGAAGGCCGGCCGGCCGCGGGCGCCGAGGCCGGCATCGCCCGCTCGATCGACATCGCCCCGACGCTGCTCGGCGCCGCCGGGCTCCCGATCCCCGAGACGATGCAGGGCATCGACCTGCGCCGGCCCTTCGCCGCCCGTCTCGAGAAGGACCGCCAGGTCTTCGCCGAGGAGGACCACGAGGGCAACGTCCTCTGGGCCCTGCGGACCGAGGAAGAGAAGCTGATCGTCGCCAATCCGAAGAACCCGCGCGGCCTGCCCGAGCGCGCCTACTACGACGTCGCGAACGACCCGGGCGAGACCGACCCGTTCAGCGATCCCGACGCCGAAGCGCGGCTCGAGGAGATGGCCCGGCTCCAGCGCCTCGCCGCCGAGGGCAAGGCGGTCGCCGGCGAAGAGGCCGAGATGACGCGCGAGGACTGCGAACGATTGCGCGTGATCGGGTACGTAGAGGATTGTTCGAACGTCAAGTGAACGCGGGACCCCCGTCCCTGGAGGAAGATGACATGAAGCTTCGAAGCCGATTCGTTCTCGCCGCCGTGCTCCTCTGCACCCTCGCCTTCTCGGCGCCGGCCTTCGCCGACAGCCATGGCCAATCCGCGAAGTCGGATCCGACGAGCGAGACCGGAAAGCCCGGTCCCGAGGGCCGACGCGAGCCGAGCGCCGAAGACCGCGCCAAGATGGCCGACGCCCATCAGCAGATGGCGGAATGCCTCCGCTCCGACCGCCCGATGAAGGAATGCCGCGGCGAGATGAAGAAGGCCCATGCCGCCTTCGGCCACGGCCAGGGCCACGGCAAGCAGTGCACCCATGGCGCCAGCTGCCCTCACGACGCGAGCTGCCCGCACGGCGACGCCTGCGACGGCTCCTGCAAGCACCACGGTCCGCACGGCGACGAGCACGGCGGCCATGGCGCGATGAGCACGCCGAAGGACGCGAAGGCGAAGACGCCCTCGAAGGACGACGCTGCCGCCGCGAAGAAGAAGCTCGAGTAATCCGGGGCGCCCATCCGCTCCGGTCCCGCCGAACCCGGGCCGGAGAGCCGGCCGTAGGCGCAGCCTCCTTTCGAGGGTGAAGTCAGCTTGGCCGAGACCGCGACGACGCAGCTCTCCGAACTCCTCGCGCAGGGCGACCCGGTCGCCCTGCGCGAGCTCTTCGCCTCGCTGCCCGAGAGCGATCGGACGCATGCGGCGGGTCGCCTTCCGACCCAGGATCTCGCCCGGCTGCTCGACCTGCTCGGCTCCGAGGCCGCCGCCGAGCTGATCGAGATCCTGCCCCTCTCGCAGGCCGCGGCCGCGATCGAGGAGGTCGAGCCGAAGGCGGCGGCGGAGATCCTCGAGGAGCTCTCGAGCAACGAGCGCGCCGACGTCCTCGGCGAGATGTGGGAGGACGATCGCCAGGCGATCCTCGACGCCTCCGAGACCGAGACCGCCCGCGAGATGCGGGCCCTGCTCGCCTACGACGCCGATACCGCCGGCGGCCTGATGCGGACCGAGTACGTCGCCCTGCGAAGCGATCAGACGGTCTCGGCGGCGATCGACCAGATCCGCCGCGAAGCCGACGCCTACGCCAGCTATGCGATCCAATATCTCTACGCGGTCGATCTGCAGGGCCGCCTCGAGGGGGTCGTCCCGCTGCGCGCGCTGCTGCTCGCCCGTTCGGAGGCGCGGCTGGCGGATCTGATGGTGCGCAATCCGGTCGTCTTCCGGGTCGACGATCCGCTCGAGACCCTCGATTTCGTCTTCCGCAGCGAGGGTTTCCTCGGCGCCCCCGTCATCGACGACGGGGGCTTGCTCGTCGGCGTCGTCGAGCGGACGGCCGTCGACGACGCGGCCATCGACGAGGCCGAGAGCGATCACATGAAATCCCTCGGCATCGCGAGCGGCGAGGAGCTGCGCTCGATGCCGCCCCTCGAGCGCTCCAGGCGGCGGCTCGCCTGGCTCTCGCTCAACATCGTGCTCAATCTCTGCGCGGCGAGCGTCGTCGCGGCCTATCAGGACACCCTCCAGGCCGCGATCGCCCTGGCGGTCTTCCTGCCCATCATCTCGGACATGAGCGGCTGCTCGGGCAACCAGGCCGTCGCCGTCTCGCTGCGGGAGCTCTCGCTCGGCGTCGTGCGCCCGAGCGAGCTCGCGCACGTCCTCTCCAAGGAAGCGTTCGTCGGGGTCCTGAACGGTGCGGCCCTCGGTGCGATGCTGGCGCTGCTCGCCTACCTCTGGCAGGGCAGCGCCGTCCTGGGCGCCGTCGTGGGCCTCGCGCTCGCGATCAACACGCTGCTCGCCGTTTCGATCGGCGGCACGACGCCGCTCCTGATCAAGCGCCTCGGCTGGGATCCCGCCCTCGCTTCGGGCCCCATCCTCACGACCCTGACCGACGTCTGCGGATTCTTCCTGACGCTCCAGCTCGCATCGACGCTGCTTCTGTGAAGGCGCGCCGCGGCGGCGGGCGGCACGCGCGGCGTGAAGATCCGGTCTCCCCGGATGGGATCCGAGCCCGGCCGCGCGGGCCGTTGTTGCGCCGCGGCAGCGAAGAGCCGATCTTGGGCTTTCGCAGCGAACCCTCCGACGACAGGCGAGCCATCCCGCGCCCATGACCCAGGTCTTCCTCGAGCTCGATCACGAGCGCCCCGAGCGCCTTTCGCCCGAGCGGGGGGAAGCCGTCCTCTTCAGCACGAAGGCCTGCGACAAGCCGACGAGCAACGAGGATGCGGCGCTCTTCTGCGAGCTGCCGGGGGCGGTGACGGTGCTCGCGGTCGCGGATGGCGTCGGAGGCCTGCCGGCCGGGGCCGAGGCGGCGGCGACGGCGATCGGAGCGGTGCGCCGGGCGGTCGAGCGGACGATCGCGCGCGCGGATCGGGTCGCGGACCGGGGCATCGATCGGATCTCCGATCCGCATGCGGCCCGCGAAGCGGCCCGGGAGGCCGCACGCGAAGCCGGCAGCACGCTGCGATCGGCGATCTTCGACGCTTTCGACGACGCCAACGCGCAGCTCCTCGGGCAGGGCGTCGGGGCCGCGACGACCCTCGTCGTCGTCGAGGTCCGCGCCGGGACCGCCCGCACCTATCACGCCGGGGATTCGGGGGCGCTGCTCGTCGGTCAACGCGGGCGGGTGCGGCTCGAGACGATCCCGCACTCGCCGGTCGGATACGGTGTCGCAGCCGGAATGCTCGAGCCCTCCGAAACCCATCACCACGACGAGCGTCATCTGCTCTCGAACTGCGTCGGCTCCCGCGACATGCGCGTCGAGGTCGGCGCCCCGGTCGCGATGGCCGCCCTGGACACGCTCCTGCTCGCGACCGACGGCGTCCTCGAGAACATCGAGCGGCGCGATCTGATCGACCAGATCCGGATCGGCCCCCTGCTGCAGGCCGCGACCGATCTGCAGGC
>CAUJGH010000161.1 GCA_963169575.1 Myxococcota bacterium
GCGCCACACCGAGGGTCGCCGGGGACCGCGGGGCCCTTCCGACCCGCGCCCCGAGCGCGGCCGCGCTCGCCCCGAACGGCGGCGAGCGGATCGTCGGCGTACTCGCGATCCAGGGCGACGTCGAGAAGCATCTCGCGGCGATCGAGGGCTGTGGCGCGCGCGGGCGGCGGGTGCGCGCGCCGGCGGATCTCGCGGGACTCTGCGCGCTCATCCTGCCCGGCGGCGAGAGCACGACGATCTCGAAGGGGCTCGAACGGCACGGGCTCGTCCAGCCCATCCGCGCGTTCGCCGAGGCGGGCGGGGCGCTGCTCGGCACCTGCGCCGGAGCGATCCTGCTCGCCCGGGAGGCGCGCAATCATCCGGTGCCGACCCTCGCCCTCGTCGACGTCGCGGCGCTCCGCAACGCCTACGGGACCCAGGTGGATTCCTTCGTCGCGCCGGCCGATGGCGCGTCGGCCCCCGCCTTTCAGGCGATGGAATGCGTCTTCATCCGGGCGCCGCGGCTCGTCGATCCCGGGCCGGGGGTCGAGGTGCTCGTGCGGGTCGACGGGGAGCCGGTGCTGGCCCGACAGGGGCGCCGCCTGGTCTGCACCTTCCATCCGGAGCTGACCGACGATCTCCGCGTCCATGCGGCGCTGCTCGAGCTGGCGGCCCCCGTCGCCTGAGCGGGGCGGGGCCAGCGGTCCGGATCGGCCGGTGCCCGCCCTTGCCCGGGAGGGCGGCCGTGTGGTATCCAAGGGCGCTTCCGAATTCGGCCTTCGGGCCTCCACCACACCAACCTCGGTGCCCTCGAATCTCGCATCGGAAACCCGCCGAGGGGTTCGCTGCAGGGCACCCGGATGCGATTCGCATCCGACCGGGAGGAATATGTCTCTTCGGGAATATGAAACGACGTTCATCGTCCAGCCGGAGATCTCCGACGACGGCGCGAAGGCCATCCTGGCCCGCCTCGACGGGATCCTGGCCGCCGGAGGCGCGACGCGCCTCATGTGCGAGGACCACGGCAAGCGCAAGCTCGCCTTCGAGATCAAGAAGTTCCACAAGGGCCACTACTACACGCTGATGTACCTCGACAAGGGCAAGGTCGTGCCCGAGCTCGAGCGCTCGCTGCGGCTCGACGAGTCGGTCCTGCGCTTCCTGACGATCCAGGTCGGGACGGACGTGACGAACGTCGAGGAACGTCAGGCGGCTGCGGCCCAGGCCGAGATCGAGCAGGCGAAGCGCGCGGCGGAGCGCGCGGCGCGCGAGGCCGAGGAGGCCGAGGCGCGGCGCGAGGCCGAGGAGTCCGGTCGTGGCCTGGCGGGCGACGACGAAGAATTCGGCGGAGCGGCCGACGATCGCGAAGATTTCGTCCGCGACGATCGCGCCCGATTCGGTCCGCCGGACGACGATGATGAGGAGGAGGGAGCATGAGCGACTCGACGAACGACTCGACGACGATTCCCTCGGGCCCGAAGGCCGATGTTCGACGCCAGCCGCCGTCTGGACCGGCCGCAGGACCGTCCGGCCCGGCCGGACCGTCGGGCGCAGGCCCGCGTCCGCCCCTCGGCCCGAAGGCCGACCGCGACCGCCCGCCGATGGGCGACCGGGGACCGGGTGGTGGCGGTGGTGGTGGCGGCGGTGGCGGCTTCGATCGCGGACCGCGTCCGCCGCGTGAAGATCGTGGCGATCGACCGGATCGCGGCGATCGGGGGGATCGAGGCGACCGCGGCGATCGGGGAGATCGCACGCCGCGCGCGCCGCTCACGGTCAAGGGCAAGCTCCGCGCCGCGGCGCGGAAGAAGGCCCGCAAGCAGGCCAAGCGCAAGGGCATGTTCCAGCGCCGCAAGGTCTGCCGATTCTGCGCGGACAAGAACGTCACGATCTCGTACAAGGACGTGAAGACACTGCGCCTGTTCATCACCGAGACCGGCAAGCTCACGCCGCGCCGCATCTCGGGAACCTGCGCGAAGCACCAGCGACCGCTCTCCCTCGAGATCAAGCGCGCGCGGCATCTCGCGATGCTGCCTTACGCGCCGAGTCACGTTTGATCGGAAGTCGGCCTTCGGCCGGCTTCCTGGTCTTGGGTTGGGGGTGCGGTCCGGCGGCCAGCGGGCGCTGGATGGGCCGAGGTGGATCGGCGTGCGATCCGGCGGCCGAGCGGGTGCTGCGGGGCCTGAGCGGGTAGGAGAGAGAAGATGGCATTGGTTCAGGTGATCTTGAGTGAGGACGTCCATAACCTCGGGGATGCGGGGGATGTGGTCGAGGTGAAGCCGGGCTTCGCGCGCAACTTCCTCATTCCGCAGGGCAAGGCGCTTCCGGCGACTGCCGCGCGGGTACACGAGGTCGAGCACAAGCGGCGGGTCATCGCCGAGCGACGTGCGAAGGAGCTGAAGGATCTCGACGCCGTGAAGGCCCGGCTCGAGGGCATCGCCCTCGAGATCGCGGCCCAGGTCGGTGAAGAGGGCAAGCTCTTCGGCTCCGTCACGGCGCAGAACCTCGCGGAGCTGCTCGCGCAGCAGGGCGTCGAGGTCGATCGGCGCAAGATCGTGCTCGCGGAGCCGATCAAGAGCGTCGGCGAGCACACCGTCAGCGTGCGCCTTCGCAACGACGTCGTCGCGAGCCTGAAGGTCACGGTCAGCGCCGCCAACTGAAGTCCGCCTCGGCGGGCGATCCGTTCCGCGCCCTCGGCGCGGATCGCGAGCGAGCATCGACGCCCACGCCTCCCGTCTCCGTACGGGCGGGCGTGGGCGTTCTCGTCTGGGCCGCCCGAGTTCATGCGATTGGACGGAGAGCGGGGCGCGGCGGGGCAGGGGCGCGCGAATCGGCGGCCGCGCGGATCGGGTGGCCGTGTAGAATGCGAAGGGCGACAGCCAGCGCACGCGCCGGATCCGGGGCGCGCCCATCGAGGGGGTGGGGTGTGAGGGAGTTCGAAATCGTGTCGGGTCGGGTTCCGCCCCACGACATCGAGGCGGAGAAGGCCGTCCTTTCCGCCATCCTGCTCGACAACGAAGCGATCCATTCGGTCGTGACCGAGATCCGCGAAGAGGATTTCTACCACCCCTCGCATCAGATCCTGTTTCGCTCGATGGTGCGTCTCAAGGACGACCATCAGCCGGTCGACCTCACGACCCTCGCCGCCTATCTCAAGAGCGAGAGCCTGCTCGACGGCATCGGCGGGCCGGTCTCGCTCGCGGAGATCGCCGACTACGTCGCGACGCCCGCGAACATCGTGCATTACGCGAAGATCGTGCGGGACCGCGCCATCAAGCGCAGTCTGATCGCGACGGCGACCGAGATCGTCGCCCTCGGCTACGAGCCCGGCGAGGCGGCGGACTCCCTGCTCGACGAGGCCGAGACCCGGATCTTCGCGCTCTCGACCGCGAAGGCGAGCACGAGCCTCTCGCCGATCTCGAAAGAGATGCACGACGCCGTCAACCACATCGACATGCTGATGAATCGCAGCGGCGAGCTGACCGGCCTGTCCTCCGGCTACAAGAAGCTCGACGAGATGACGGGCGGCCTCCAGCCCGGCGATCTCTTCATCCTCGCGGCGCGTCCCTCGATGGGCAAGACGGCCTTCGCGCTGAACGTCGCGCGCAACGCCGCCGTCGACTACGGCAAGAACGTCGCGGTCTTCTCGCTCGAAATGACGACGCGTTCGCTCGTGATGCGGCTGCTCTCGTCCGAGGCGCAGGTCGATTTCGGCCTCTTCCGCAGCGGCCTCATCTCGACGGATTCGCACTCGCGCCTGATGGCCGCCGCCGGCCGGCTCGCCGAAGCGGGCATCTGGATCGACGATACGGGCGCGGCCTCGATCCTCGAGATCCGCGCGAAGTGTCGCCGGATGCACGCGCAGCACGGGCTCGACATGGTCGTCGTCGACTATCTCCAGCTCGCACGTGGCGACCGCAACGTGCAGCACCGCGAGCAGGAGATCTCGGAGATCAGCCGCGGTCTCAAGGGGCTCGCGAAGGAGCTGAACATCCCGGTGATCGCGCTCTCCCAGCTGAATCGCGGTCCCGAGACGCGCAAGGAGGACAAGCGCCCGATGCTCGCCGATCTGCGCGAGTCCGGCGCGATCGAGCAGGACGCCGATCTGATCGCCTTCATCTATCGCGACATCGTCTACAACAAGGAGACGGAGTTCGAGAACCTCGCCGAGCTGATCATCGCGAAGCAGCGCAACGGCCCGACCGGCACCGTCAAGCTCGAGTTCGAGGGCCGCTTCGCGCAGTTCCGCGACTGGCCGCTCTCGGACAATCCCTACGAAGGCGCGCCGACCGGCGGCGGCTCGTTCCGCCCGCCGGATTTCGAGTTCGGCAGCGGCGGATTCGGTCCCGACACGGACCCGGGCGCCTTCTAGATGCCGAGCCTGCGTCGCCCCCGCGCGATCCGGCCCGGCGGTCGCATCGCCCTCGTTGCCCCCGCCGGCCCCCTCGATCCCGAGCGGCTCGCGTCGAACCGTCTCGCGCTCG
>CAUJGH010000162.1 GCA_963169575.1 Myxococcota bacterium
TCCGGCGCGCGGCCGGCGCCGCGTGCGCATGACCTATCTCCCGTTCACGGCGGCGGGCTCGGCGCCCTTCTTCCAGCGCTTCGCGCGCCGCTATCGCGCCTTCGGCGGAACGGATTTCCGCTGCATTCCGGCGGATCTCCCCGAGCTCGCGCGGCCGGGCGCGGCGCGCCGGCTCGCGGCCGAGGCCCTGCTTTCGAGCGACGTCGTCTATCTGGCGGGCGGCAACACCTTCTATTTCCTCCTGCATCTGCAGCGCTCGGGCCTGTTGTCGGCGCTGAAGCGTTTCGCCGCCCGTGGTGGCGTGCTCGCCGGGATGTCCGCCGGCGCGCATCTGCTGACGCCCCATGTCCATCTCGCCGGTTTTCCGCCCTTCGACCGCGACGAGAACGAAGTCGGCCTGCCGCGCCACGCGCTCGGGGCGGTCGGCCTCGTCGACTTCGAGTTCTTCCCGCATTACCGCCATTCGCCCCGCTATCGCGCGGCGCTCGCCGACTACTCCCGGCGCGAGCGGAGCCTGCTCTACGCCTGCCGCGACGGCAGCGGCCTCGTCGTCGAAGGCGATCGGATCACACCGCTCGGCGACGTCTGGATCTTCGACCGCGGCCACGAGCGCAGGATCAGCGCCTGGCCCGTCACGGGCCGCCGCCGCCGCTCAGGCTAGGGGCGGCGGGGCAGCGACCTGGGGCGCGTTCGTCCCGCGCGCTGTGTCTTCTTGCGGATCGGCGTCCGCCCGCCGGGCGCGGATGAAGAGCCCGTCTCGCTCTTGCTGGGGGACGAAGCGTCCGCTCCAGCCGACCCTTCGCCGCGCGTCGGCGAGTCGCTGCGCGTCTTCGGCATGGAAGCTTCGCAGGGCATCGAACGCGGCCTGGATCGCTGCGGGATCGCTGCGGGCGCCGGGCGCCTCGAGCAGGGGATCGAAGAGCCGAGCCAGCAGCCCATCGGATTCGCCGTCGAGGAATGCGCGCAGCGGCTCGAGCCATTCGGGAGCGATCCGCCGCAGCGCGACGAGGCGGGTTCCCTTCGCGCTGCGCGTCGCCTGCGGCAGGCGGCTGCGCGGCTCGAGATGGCCGAGGTGGCCGAAGAGCAGGACCAGCGCCTCGAAGGCCTCCCGCGCGCGCCAGCGCGGCCGGAAGCAGCCATGCCAGCAGAGCGCGAGCGGATCTTCGCCGTCGAGCCGGGAGGAGAAGCAGAGCAGGAGGCGCCCGCCCGCGTCGATCCCGGTTCCGATCGCGGGATACAAGAAGGCGTAGGCGCCATCGACGTTGTAGGCGGGCCGGTGCTCCCGGATGAGCGCGTTCTCGCGGAGCAGGGCGTCGAGCTCGCTCGCGACGAGCTCGACTTCGAGCGCGTGCGCGACGCGCACGAGCTCGCGCTGCTTGCGGTGCCGCTTGCGCCGCGTCGCGCTGCGATACTGCGCGAGGCGGCGGCGCGCGTTCTTCGCCTTGCCGACGTAGAGGACTTTCCCCGTCTCGTCCTTGAAGCAGTAGACGGCCGGCGTCTCCGGCAGATTCCGGAGCAGGTCGCCGCCGAATTTCAGATCGAATCGGCGCAGGCCCATGCTCGCCTCGCGCGGCCCGAGGCCGTCAGGCGCCGTACTGCGCGCGGACCTTGTTCCGGCCGAAATCGGGCGGCAGGTTCAGGATCTCGGCGGGAAACGATTCGACCAGGAATTCGACGACGTCGCGGACGGCGACGACCGCAGTCGGCCAGCCGTTCGCGTCGACGACCGGGACATGGCGATAGCCGCCGACCGCCATGATGTTCAGCGCCCAGGCGAGCCGCGCGTCGAAGGGCAGCGCCTCGGGATCGCGCGTCATGACCTCGCCGACGGGGACCTCGGCCGGATTGCGTCCGCTGTCGATGACGCGCAGCAGGACGTCGCGCTCGGTGAAGATGCCGACGAGCGGCGAGCGCAGGGTTCCGTCGCGCGTGATGAGGATGCAGCCGCGATGGTGTTGCTGCATGGCCTGCATCGAGGCCTTGACGCTCGTATCGGCCTTCACGGCGATCGGTGGGCGGGTCGGGACGACGCTCAGCGGCTCCTTGAGGAGCTCGGCGCCGAAGCTGCGCCGCGTCGGGCCGGCTCCGTCGAAATAGGCCTCGTCGTGGATCAGGCTGTCGTCGAGATCGCCTTCGACCACCGGATTCGTCGGCATCATGGCTCCTCTCCTTCGTTCGTGGCTACGCGCTCGCCCGATCTTGTTGCGGCGGCGATCCGATTTCAAGCGAATTCGCGAGACGCGGGCCGGCCCGTGGGGTGGAGGCCCGAGGCATCGCATGCGAATGCCGGCGCCGGAGGCGAGAGCGGGTGGCATGGCCGGGCTCGAAGCGCAAGAATGGACCGGTCCGCTGCGACGCCCCCGCGTGTCGAGCGCGACGCCCTCGCAGCTTGCGCGCGTGGCCCTGCCGCGCCGTGCCCCGCTCGGCTCCCGAGTCGAATCCGCGAGGTCGAGAACCGTTCTCCAACGGCCACCGCGCCGATTTCCCTACGGGAGGTGATCCAGCATGAACGCAGCCTCGCTCGACGAGTCCGCCGCCGCGAGCTTCCTCGAGACCGGGATCGAGCTTCTTTCGACGTGGGGGCTCTCGGTCGTCGGCGCGATCGTGGTGCTCATCGTCGGCCGCGTCGTCGCGGGCTCGATCCGCAGCGGCGTGCGCCGCGGCCTCGAGCGGGCGGGGACGGATGGCGCGCTCGTGCCGTTCCTGAGCAGCCTGGCCTACTACGGCGCGCTGACGGTCGTCGTCATCGCCGTGCTGAACCTCTTCGGGATCGAGACGACGTCGCTCGTCGCCGTCCTCGGCGCCGCGGGCCTCGCCGTCGGTCTCGCGCTGCAGGGGACGCTCTCGAATTTCGCGGCGGGGACGATGCTGCTGCTGTTTCGGCCGATCCGCCTCGGCGACTACGTCGAGGTCGCCGGCGTCGCTGGCACCGTCGTCGAGATCGGCATCTTCACGACGACCATGAACACGCCCGACAACATCAAGATCATCTGCCCGAATACGCAGGTCTACGGCGACATCATCAAGAACTACTCCGCCAACGAAACGCGGCGGATCGATCTCGTCCTCGGTGTCGGCTACGGCGACGATCTCGGCGTCGCAATCGACGCGATCACCCGGGTCGTGCAGGCCGAGACGCGCGTCCTCGCGGAGCCCGCTCCGACGATCGAGGTCGCCGAGCTCGGCGAGAGCTCCGTCGACATCGTCGTGCGCCCCTGGGTCGCGGGCTCCGACGACTGGCCGACGCGCTTCGCCCTGACGCGCGCCCTGAAGGAGGGCGTCGAGGCCGCGGGCTGCTCGATTCCGTTTCCGCAGCGCGACGTCCACGTCGTCGAGATGGCGCGGAAGGCGGGCTGAGGCCGTGGTATTCGGCCGCTCGACACGCGGCTGACCGTCCTCATGCTCCTCATGACGACGCTCTGCCCATCCGGTGCGGATTCGAACTTCCCGTGCCCGGGCGCATCGCACTCCGGTCGGTTCGCGTTGCGTCCTTGCGTCCGACGTCCGTGATCCCGGCCGGTTCTCCGATCCGCTGCGCGATGAGCTCCGCGATGCGATGCGCCGTTTCGTGGAGAGCGTCCGGTGCGCTCGGCATCAGGTAGCCGACGAGCGTCGTCTCGGTGCGGGGGTCGATCAGTCGGAACTCGACCTCGTGGCCTCCGTCGTGCACCCACGCGACGAGGCCCACGACGAGATAGTCCGCACCGGAGCTCCGCCAGGTCTCGAATTCCACCTCGGCGAGGCGGGTCGGACGATCCGGGAGCTCGTCGAGCGCGACCGTCTCGATGCGGCTCAGGCCTGCCAGGTCTCCGCGGATGATCTCGGCGACGTCGCAGGGCGGTAGCGGACTGCCCGAGGCGAGGCCGAACGGGACGACGGCGATCGAGATCGGATCGTTCTCTGCGTCCGCACTCGAGGCTGCGGACATCCGGCCGGAAGGGGTGGTGCAGGCGAGACAGAGCGTGGCAAGGCCGAAAAGGGCCAGGGCGAGCCCGCCGGACTTGCGTCGCATTCGAATCGGGGGATGCGTCACGATCGATTCCTGGAAGCGGGAGCCGGGTCTGGATCGGTCCAGCCCGGCCCCCGGCTGCGGTCCTATTTGCGTGAAGCCGACGAGGGCTTGTTGGGAGTTCCGATGAAGTACTTCTTCGGAATCAGTGCCGAGACGACCTGGGTCCGATCGACGACTTCGCTGTTGACGAAGTCGATGCCGAGGCTGGCGAGCGAGAAGGCCTTCGCTTCCGTGAGCCCCATGCGTTCCGTCAGGAACTTGATCGTCTCGATCGTCGCGTTGCGCATCGCCCGATCGAGATCCCAGTCGAAGCCCATGAGGATGTAGTGGTCCTTGTTCTCGGCCCAGGGCCACTCCTGGCCCGTGTTCTTGTGGAGCACGAATCGGAAGACGCCGGCGAGCGAATGCTCGAGGGCCGTTCCGCTGACCTCGCCGTCGCCCTGGACGGCATGGGTATCGCCGAAGAACACCTGGCCGCCCGACTGGAAGACGGGGAAGTAGACCTTCGCGCCCTTGCGCAGCAGGT
>CAUJGH010000163.1 GCA_963169575.1 Myxococcota bacterium
CAGCGCGCCGCCGGGTTGACTAACGGGTGCAGAGCACCGACGAGCCGTGGCCGAAGAGGCCCTGATTCGCCGTGATGCCGACCTTCGCGCCCTCGACCTGGCGCTCGCCTGCAGTACCGCGGAGCTGCCACGTCAGCTCGCAGACCTGCGCGATCGCCTGGGCAGGCACCGCCTCCCCGAAGCAGGAGAGGCCGCCGGAGGGGTTGACGGGGACGCGCCCGCCGAGCTCGGTCGCGCCGCTGCGCAGCATGCTCTCGGCCTCGCCGGCCTTGCAGAGCCCGATGTTCTCGTACCAGTCGAGCTCGAGTGCGGAGGAGAGGTCGTAGACCTCCGCGAGGTTCACGTCCGAGGGATCGACGCCCGCCTCCTGATAGGCCGCATACGAGATCGAGTCCTTGAAGCTGCGGTCCGGCGCCGGGATCCCGGCCGCCGAGTCGGTCGAGAAGTCGGGCATGTCGATGATCGTGTTCGGGAAGGTCGGGGACACCGTCGAGACCGCCGAGATCCGGACCGGCTTCGCGATTCCCTTCTTCTTCGCGTACTCCATCGAGCAGAGCACGAGCGCCGCGGCGCCGTCGCTCGTCGCGCAGATCTCGAAGAGCCGCAGGGGGGCCGAGACGAGCGGAGAGGCGAGCACCTCGGCTTCGGTGTAGATCTGGCGGTAGCGTGCGTTCGGGTTGGTGAAGCCGTGCTTGCTGTTCTTGACCTTGATGCGGGCGAAGTCCTGCTCGGTCGCCCCGTAGAGATCCATCCGGCGCTGCGCGTACAGGCCGAAATAGGTCGGGTTCGTCGCGCCGAGCAGCCGGAAGCGCAGCCAGTCGGGATCGAGCGTCCGCTCGCCCTTGTTGGGGGCGAGGAAGCCCTTCGGCGTCGTGTCCGCGCCGACGACGACGGCGACCTCGGCCATGCCGGCCAGGATGCGCGTGCGCGCGATCTCGATCGCCTGGGCGCCGGTCGCACAGGCCGCATAGCAGCTCGCGATCGGGATCCCCGTCCAGCCCATCGCCTTCGCGAAGGTCGCGCCGGCGACGTAGCCCGGATAGCCGTTGCGCATCGTGTCGCCGCCGACCACGAAGTCGACGTCCTTCCATTCGATGCCCGCGTCCTTGATCGCCGCCTTCAGGGCCACGACGCCGTACTCGACGAAGTTCCGGCCCCATTTGCCCCAGGGATGCATGCCGGCACCCAGAATGGCCACCTCGTTCTTGCTCATGTCGATCTCCTCGCGCGTGGGCCGCGCGTTCCGGAACGAAAAAAGGGCCCTAGGCCGAGACCGGCTTCCACTTCCAGACGATGTACTCGTTCTCGTCGTCCTCGTAGAGGGTCGCGAGGGTCAGCTCCATCTCCTGACCGATTTCGATCGTCGCCGGATCGACCCCGTCGGCGAGCTGGCCGAGGATGACCATGCGCTCCTCCGTCAGCTCGACCGCGGCGACGGTGTAGGGCACGAAGGGATCCGGGGAGATGGCGGGCTCCGGCGGCTTGTAGTGGTTCGTCGTGTAGGACCAGAGCTTGCCGCGGTTCGAGAGCCGGACCTCACGCAGGGGCGTATCGCTGAAGCCCGGGGCGCGGCTGACGGAGACGTCCTTGGGAAAGAAGTAGGTCCCGGAGGCGTCGTCCTTGTAGCCGACGAGGCGCGGGTTCTTCGGATCGACGTCGATCCAGCCCTCGACGGCGGCGACGCGCTTCTTCTGCTTGTTCGTGCTCATGGTTCCTCGATCCTCTGGTGGGCGCCGCCGGGGCGCCGATGGGACGATGGGGCGATGGGGCCGCGCCGGGCTCGGCGGCCGGGGCGCTCGGAGGATACCCGCCCGAACGCACCGTGGCTGCCGACGAAGCAGCCGTTCATCCAGCGCTCGCCGGCGAGAAGCCGAAGCTCTCGACGGGGAGGCGGTCGTCGAAGAGGGCGTCGGCGAGGCGCTTTCGGTGCCAGGCCGTCTCGCCCCAGGCGAGGTCGAGCGTCCAGGCGCGGCGCATCCAGACGTGCAGATCCTGCTCCCAGGTGTAGCCGAGAGCGCCGTGGACCTGGAGAGCGATCTTCGCCGTGTCGAGCGCGGCCTGGCCGGCGGCGATCTTCGCCATCGAGACGTCCGCCGAGCGGGTCGGGAGCGCGCGGGCAACCGAATGAGCGGCGCGCTCGACATGGCTGCGGGCGTATTCGAGGGCGACCTTCTGGGTCGCGAGAAGATGCTTGACGGCCTGGAAGCTGCCGATCGGAACGCCGAACTGCTTGCGCTGGGACGTGTACTCGACCGACATCGCGATCAGCTTGTCGCAGGCGCCGAGCTGCTGGGCGGCGCAGGCGAGGGCGCCGCGGTCGAGGGCCGCGGCCTCGAGGCGATCGGCGTCCGCGCCCGAGGCGAGGACCACGCCCTGCTTCGGGTCGAAGTCGACCGTGAAGAGCTTCTGGGACGGATCGTTCGATTTCTGCTCCGTGAGACGCACGGCGGCGCGGGGCACGGCGTAGAGCGACGCGCCGCTGCGCAGGATCAGCAGATCGGCGACGTGGGCCTCGGGGACGAGCGGAGAGGTCGGCTGCGCGACGGCGATCAGCGCCTCGCCGGCTGCGATCTTCGGCAGCCACGCCTCGGCGATCTTCGCGGCGTCGCCGCCGAGCTCGGCCGCCTCGCGCAGCAGCGGGACGCCGACGACGGCCGTCGGGACTACGGGCTCCGCGAGCCCCGCATGGCCGATCTCGACGAGCACGAGCACGAAATCGATCTCGTCCATGCCGCGGCCGCCCTGGGCCTCGGGGACGAGCAGCCCGGGGACGCCGATCTCGGCGAGCTTCGCCCAGAACTCGGGCGAGCGGCCGGTCGCCGTCTCCCACTGGCCGCGCACGAACGCGACGGGGCATTCGCCGGCGAGAAAGTCGCGCACGGTCTGTTGGAGCAGGCGCTGGTCTTCGGTGAACTCGAACTGCATGGTGGGCTTCCTGTCGCCTAGCGCGGCATGCCGAGGATGCGCTCGGCGATGATGTTCTTCTGGATCTCGTTGGTGCCGGCGTAGATGGGGCCGGCGAGGGCGAAGATGTAGCCGTCGAGCCATTCGCCGACTTCGCCGGCGGCGGGTGAACCGGGCAGCAGCTCCGCGCGATGGCCGAGCAGGGCGAGCGCGGTCTCGTGCATCTTCGTGTCGAGCTCGGACCAGAAGATCTTGTTGAGGCTCGCCTCGGCGCCGATCTTGCCGCCGGCCAGCAGGCGCGAGACGGTTTGATAGGTATTGAGGGTGTAGGCCTCGGCGTCCTGCCAGCAGCGGGCGACCGTGCCTCGCAGCTCGGGCGCGACGTAGACGCCCGAGGCGACGGTCTTCTTGTACAG
>CAUJGH010000164.1 GCA_963169575.1 Myxococcota bacterium
CGGATGACGATCGACGTCGGCTCGCGCCGGCTCGTCGCGCGCAACGACTTCCGCAACACCGTGAACGCCTTCGACGGCGTCCATCTGCAGCTCGGCGGCGACGACCGTCGGTGGCGCGTCCGCGGTTTCTACACGCTGCCCGTCCTGATTCGCGACAGCGACTTCATGAACGATCGCTTCTCGTCGCGCCGCCGATTCTGGGGGCTCGCCTTCGAAGATCTTCGCAACCCCTGGGCCGCGCTCGATGCCTACGTGCTCGGCCTCGACGATCTTCCGGGCAATCGCAGCTTCCGGACCTACGGCGTGCGCGCCCATCGCCGCCCCGCGCCTGCGCAGCTCGACTACGAAGCCGAAGTCGCGGCGCAATTCGGCGATCGCCGTTCGGCCGCGCAGGGCACTCGTGATCAGAAGGCCTGGCTCGTCCACGCCGAGCTCGGCTACACCGCCGGCATCGCCTGGTCGCCCCGGGTCGCCTTCCAATTCGACTACGCGACCGGGAATGACGATCCGTCCGACGACGATGCCCGCGCTTTCGATCCGCTCTTCGGCGCCCGTCGATTCGACCTCATGCCGACCGGGATCTTCGGCGCCTTTCGGCGGACGAATATCCTCTCGCCCGGGATCCGCCTCGGTCTCCAGCCCGCGAAGACGGTCCGCCTCGACTTGAAGCTGCGCCATTGGCGACTCGCCGAGGGACGAGATGCCTTCGCCGGCTCCGCCGGCCGCGATGTCGGCGCGCTCTCCGACGCGACGGGCGACGCGGGCCGGGATCTCGGAACGGACCTCGAGCTGCGGCTGCGCTGGGACGCGCGGGAATGGCTCGGCTTCGACGTCGGCTACGACCATTGGTGGAAGGGGCGATTTCTCGACGACGTCGCCAACACCGAGACGCGGGGCGACGCCGATTATTTCTACCTGCAGTCGCGGGTGCGTTTCTAGGCGATCCGATCGCCGAGGAGGATTTCCATGATCGGGAGACAGGGCGGGACGGGCCGGCGGGCGTCGTGTCGTTCGGTGTGGCGCGCCGCGGCGGGGCGGATCGCGGCCCTTCTCGCCGGCGTGATCGCCGTCCCGATCCTCGCGGCGCTGCCCGCGCAGGCCGATGCCGGGGGCGGCGCACGGCCGGTGCTGCGGGTCTTCGCAGCGGCCAGCTTGACCGAAGTCGTCGAGGGCCTCGTCCGGGATTTCGCGGCGGCCGAGGTCGAGACCAGCTTCGGCGCGTCGAGCGATCTCGCGCGCCAGATCGTCGACGGCGCGCCCGCCGACGTCTTTCTCTCCGCCAGCCCCGATTGGATCGAGCACGTCGAGCAGGCGGGCGCCGCGATCGGTGCGCCGCGAATCCTCGCCCGCAACGCGCTCGTCGCGATCGCACCGCAGGGCGGCCGGCTCGCCGTCTCCGCGAAGCGCGATCCGATTCGCGATCCGGCGGCGCTGCTCGCCCGTCTCTCGGCGGACGAGCTCGTCGCGATCGCCGATCCCGGTGTTCCGGCCGGCGAATACGCCCGCGCGGCGCTCGCGAAGCAGGGCATCGCCGCGGCCTTCGAAGCGCGACTCGTCGGACAGAAGGACGTTCGGGCGGTGCTGCATGCCGCCGAGCAGGGCGAGGTCGTCGCGGGCTTCGTCTACTCGACGGATGCGCGGGTCGCTCGGGTCGAAACGCTCTTCGCCTTCGATCCCGCCGCACATCCGCCGATCGAATATCCGGCGATCGTCTTGCGACAGAGCCGGAATCCGGAGCTGGCCGCGCGCTTCCTCGATTTCCTCGCGAGCGAGCCGGCCCGCGCGCGCTTGTCCGCGGCGGGCTTTGTGCTTCCCTGAGCGCGTGCAGCGCCTCGTCTCCTTCGCCGCCCGGCCGTCCCTGATCGCGTTGGCGCATCGCGCGCGCGAGCGGAGCGGCCATGATCGCTGAAGCGGAGTGGACGGTCGTCCTGCTCTCGATCCGGGTCGCGCTCGCGGCCGTGCTCGTCGCGCTCGTGCCGGGCATCGCGGCGGGCTGGCTGCTCGCGCGCTGGCAGCATCCGCTGCGCGCCCTCGTGCAGGGCCTCGTGATGCTGCCCCTCGTCCTGCCGCCGGTCGTGACGGGCTATCTGCTGCTCTTCGTCCTCGGGCGCAGCCGGCCGTTCGGGCAGCTCTACCATGCCTGGACCGGCGGCCATCTCGCCTACACGACCGCCGCCTGCGTGATCGCCGCCGCCGTCGTCGGCTTTCCGCTGCTCGTCGAGGCGATCCGGCTCTCGATGCTCGCCGTCGATTCACGTCTCGAGCAGGTCTCGCGCAGTCTCGGCCGCGGGCCGATGGATACATTCGTGCGTGTCACATTGCCGCTCTCGCTCCCGGGGATCGCTTCGGGCGCCGTGCTCGCCTTCGCCCGGGCGCTCGGCGAATTCGGCGCCACGATCGTGCTCGCGGGCAACGTCGCCGGCGAAACGCGCACGATCCCCGTCGCGGTCTACACGCTGCTGAACGTCCGCGACGGCGAGGCGGCGGCCATGCGCCTCGTCGCCGTCAGCGTCGCGCTCTCGCTCGCGGCGCTGCTCGCGTCTTTCTGGCTGTCCGCGCGCAGGCGGGCAGGCTGATGCTCGAGCTCCGCCTGGTCCATCGATTCGCGGGGCGCGCCGGCGATTTCGCGCTCGATCTCGCGCTCGAGAGCCGCGGGCCCGCGCTCGGCATCTTCGGCGCATCGGGAAGCGGAAAGACCTCGGTGCTCCATGCGATCGCCGGTCTCTACCGCCCGGACGCCGGGCGCATCGCCGTGCGCGACCGGGTCGTCTTCGCGCGCGGCGGCCCGGGCGCCGGGGAGGCGAGCGAGTCGGTCTGGGTCGCGCCCGAGCGGCGCCGGCTCGCGCTCGTGACCCAGGATCCGCTGCTCTTCCCGAATCGGAGCGTGCGCGGCAATCTCGCCTTCGCGCCGGGTGCGGACGCGCGGCTCGAATCGGCGTCCGGGCGCCAGATCCTGGACGTCCTGCGCATCGCGCCGCTGCTGGATCGCCGCATCGGGAATCTCTCGGGCGGCGAGCGTCAGCGGGTCGCGATCGGCCGCGCGCTGCTCGCGGATCCGAGCCTGCTCCTGCTCGACGAGCCGACGAGCGCCCTCGACGCCGAGCTCTCGCGAGACGTCCTCGGCCTGCTCATGCAGGTCAAGCAGACGCTCGCGGTCCCGATGATCTTCGTGACCCATCGCGTCGCCGAGCTGCTCGCCCTCGCCGACGACTGCGCCGTCCTCGAGGCGGGCCGGGTCGTCGCGCAGGGACCGCCCGTCGAGGTCCTGAAGCGCCCGCGTGCGCTCGGCCTCGCGTCGCTCGTCGGGGTCGACAATCTGCTGCGCGTGCCGGTGCTCGGGCATGACGAAGGCGGCGGCGTCAGTCTGCTCGATCTCGGCTCGGGCGTTTCGCTCGCGGCGCCGCTCTGCAAGGTCGCCGTCGGCAGCGCGGCGCTCGTCGGCTTCTATGCGGACGAAGTGCTCATCTGTCTCGAGAAGCCGGCCGGCATCTCGGCGCGCAATGCGCTCGCCTGCGAGGTCGTCGCGATCGACCGCGTCGGCCACGAGATCCTCGTCGGCCTCGGGCTCGGCGACACGACGCTCCGCGCGCGCATCACGCCGGCGGCGGCGAGCGAGCTCGCGCTCGAGGTCGGGCGCTCCGTCGTCGCCCACGTGAAGACGCGCGCGATCCATCACCTCGAATCCGAAGCCGTGCGGACGGCGCCGACGCCTCTTCCCTCTGCGCCGCGCGGCGCGTAGTCTGGCGGGGACCACCCGAACCGACCGACGACCGGAGATCTTCCATGCAGCCCGAACGCTTCACGATCGCGATCCCGCAATCCGATCTCGACGACCTGCGCGCACGCCTCGAGCGATTCCGCGCCGCGCCCGACTTCGCCAATGAGGACTGGCGCTACGGCATGCAGGGCAGCGCGCTTCGCAGCCTCGTCGATGCCTGGCTCGACGACTACGACTGGCGCGCCGCCGAGGCCGAGATGAATCGCTACGAGCATTGGCGCGCCCGGATCGACGGCGTTCCGATCCATTACATGCGCGTCCGGGCGGCGGCGGGCTCCGCGGCGGGTTCTGCTGCGGATGGCTCGGCGTCCGGGGCGATGCCCCTCGTCCTGACCCACGGCTGGCCCTGGACCTTCTGGGACCACCGCTATGTCGTCGATGCGCTCGCGGATCCCGGCGCCCACGGCGGCGATCCCGCCGACGCCTTCGACGTGATCGTCCCGTCGCTCCCCGGCTTCGCCTTCTCGAGCCCGCTCACGACGACCGGGATCGGCTGGACCCGCACGGCGGATCTCAGGGCGAAGCTGATGACCGAGGTGCTCGGCTTCGAGCGCTTCTCCGCGGCCGGCGGCGATTGGGGCGCCTTCGTCACCGCGCAGCTCGGCCACAAATACGCCAATCGTCTCCACGGCGTCTACGAGAGCTTTCCCGCGATCCCCGGGCTCGACTATGCCTCGGTCGTCGAATCGGATTATGCGGCGGACGAGAAGACGCTCTACGCCCGCCGCTGCGAAGCCGAGCCGACGGCGACGAGCCACATGGCGGTGCATTCGATGGATCCGCAGACCCTCGCCTTCGCGCTGAACGATTCGCCGGCGGGTCTGCTCGCCTGGATCGTCGAGCGCCGGCGCGCCTGGTCGGATTGCGGCGGCGACGTCGAGCGCGCCTTCACGCGCGAGCATCTGCTCACGACCGTCTCGCTCTACTGGCTGACGCAGACGATCGGGAGCTCGCTGCGTTTCTATTGGGAGACGGCGCGCCAGGCCTGGCAGCCGGCCCATCCGCGCAAGCCCACGATCGAAGCGCCCACCGCGATGGCCGTCCTGCCGCAGGACGTCTACCCGCTGCCGAGGAAAGTCGTCGAACGCCATGTGAACCTGCAGCATTGGCGCGTCTATGCGAAGGGCGGACACTTCGGGCCCGCCGAGGCGCCGGGCGAATACGTCGAGGACGTGCGCGGATTCTTCCGGCGCTTCCGGCGTTAGGCGCCTCCCCGTTCGCGCCCGCCGGCGTCCGTCCGCGTGAGGGCCGGGTTCGGAGGCGGGCTCGGGGGTCAGGGGTCGGGAGTCAGGAGTCAGGAGTCGAGAGGCGGTCTCAGGAGCCGGAACGCGCGTCGTCGTCCGGGACGTCGCCGCGACCGCTGCGATGACCGCGATCGCCGCGGTCGGTGCGCAGGCGACCCGCTTCGATGTGGAGGCCCATGAGGCGCGCGACGAAGATCGCGACGTAGAGCTGTCCCGTCAGGGCCTCTCCTGCCGTCACCATCTGCGCGATCTCGGTCTGCGGAATGATGTCGCCGAAGCCGGTCGTCGTCAGCGTCACGAAGCTGAAGTAGAGCAGGCGCGAGGGCAGCGCACTCGCATCGTCGCAGAGCTCCGAGAGCGGCCGATCGCCCAGCATGAAAGCGTTCGGATCGAGGTCGATCAGGAGCCGGTAGACCGTCGCGAAGCTGAGGCCGATCATGAGATAGACGCAGATGCCGCCGACGACGGTATCGAGCTCGACGCGACGCGTCTGCGTGACGGTATTGAGGATGACGAAAGTCGTGAGCAGCAGGAGCGCGAGCCCGCAGAGATCGCCCACCATCCGCGGCAGGGGCGATCCGACGGCGACGGCGATCGCGTTCCCGCCGACTGCGCCGAGGCCGCCGGCGATCGCGGCCCAGAGGATCCAGCGCTGGGCGCGGTGGACCCAGACCGCGGCCATCAGGACGAGGCTGAACAGGATCGGAAAGCGGAAGGTCCGGCCGGAGGACCATTCGAGCAGCGGCAGCGCGACCATCATGAAGACGAGCGTCGCCAGCAGCAGCGAATGGCGGCCGAGGAGGGCACGTCCATCGCGGTCGCCGAAGGGGAGCGAGACGAGCGGGCTCATTCGAGGGCCATCGGGTGGTAGCGGTTGAGGTCGAAGAGCCCGGCTTCGATCGGATCCTCCGCGTAGGCGCGGGCCTGGAACCAGTCGTAGGCGGGCCAGAAGCGCGGATCCGAGCGGTTGATGCCGTATCGATGGAGCCGCGCGACGTCGCGGGGCGAGCCGTCGAAGTTCTGGAGCAGGTCGAGGAAGTCGGGGACGTCCTTCGCTTCGAGGTCGACGAAATAGCTCGGATACGAGCCGACCAGGCCGGGCAGGAAGTCGATCGTGTCCTTCGACGAATCGAGCGTCTCCTTCTCGAAGAAGAGCGAGCTGACGTTGTCGTGCCAGCGATTGGCGACGATCGAGACCGCCCGGTCTTCGCCATCGAAGCCGCGCACGCGGATCCAGACGATGTTGACCTCGAAGCCGTTCAGATGTTCGACCAGCCCCTGCCCGGGCTCGGTCACGGCGCGCAGGCCGTCCAACACGTCTTCGTGAGACGAGAAGGTTCGGGGCATCGCGTACGACTCGCCGGCGCGGCGATAGTTGATCGGATCGAAGCCGATCCCGATCGAACGCAGCAGATGGCGATCGACGACCCGCTCGACGAGCTCGCGCTTCGGATCGAGAGTCCGGTAGTCGATCCGGGTTCCGCGCGTCGACATGATTTCCGTGCTCTTCGTGTCCGCGTGGGCGCCGACTCCCTGGTACCAGGACTGGAACGTCTTCGCGCGCACGTCGGGCGGCAGGAAGTGGATGAAGTTGAGCTCGCCCTCCATCCGGAGGTAGTCCATGTAGCGCCGCACGTTCACCTGATGCGAAAGGTTGCCGAAGACGTCGAAGCCCGCGACGAGGGCGTAGTAGATGCGCTCGAGCTGGGCGTAGTCGATGACCCAGAGCGTGTGCGGCAGCCGGCCGAGGGCGCCTTGATGGACCGAGGCGCTGTCGAAATGGCGGTACACGGTCAAGAGCGGGGCATCGATCGCGCGTCGGCCCTTCCAGATCGCATCGAAACCATGACCCTCGGGCAGCGCCTCGTCGTAGAGCCGGGACTTCGCGCGATAGAACGCCGCATAGCGCTCTCGGTAGTCGTCACTGAAGGTGTCGGTGAGGCGCTCGGCGCTGCCGGCCTCGTTCGGCAGGCGCAGATTGTCGGCTTGCGAGACGAGGAAATCGGGACGATTGGCGACCAGATCCGCGTCGGGATCCATGAACAGGACCCAGAAATGGTCGTGGATGACGTTGAGCGCGACCTGTCCCTTGCAGACCGGGCCGCGGATGAAGGTCCGGATGACGTATTCGGAATGGTCGAGCAGGAATGCGTAGCGCGAGCGCGGCGGGATCTGCGCGTAGATGATGAATGGATTGGCACCGAGCGCCACGTCGTAGGGCATGCGATGCGGCGGCTCGAGCCATTCGGGCTCGAGAAAGAGCGCCCGGTAGCGCGCGAGCGTGTCGTCGCCGAATTCGACGACCATGTGGGTCTTGTGGACGATCGTCGAGTGGATCCTGCGGAAGCGGTAGAAGAAGGTCGTCGTCCCGGGATCGTCGTAGGGGCGGACGGTCGCGATCGGGGCGATCGGCGCGCCGGGGGGCGAACTCGAACGTACGAGCTCGTAGAAGCCTTCGGCACCGACGGCGGTGAACCGGACGTGGGCCAGGAAGAAATGCTCGTAGAGGTAGCGTGCGGTCAGGGCGTGCTTGGCGTCGGGACGGTTGAGGAATCGCTCCCATTTCTCGATCTCGCGCGCGGCGACGGCGTTCGGGGCCTCGAGGGCGCGCTGCTGATCCGGGTCGGGGCCGGGCGCGCCGCGAGCGAGCCAGGTCGCCAGCATCGCGTGTTCGTCCTCGGAGAGCGGCGGAAATCCGAACGGCATGCCGCGATCGGGATGCTTCGCGAGGAACGTCCCCATCGCGGTCGCGTCGGCGGGGCAGGCGAGATCGCCGGCCTCGGCGTGGTATTCGCCGCGCGGCGTCGGGAAGCGGCGTTTGGCTTCCAGCAGATAGAGCATCAGCGCATCGTTGGCCGGCGAGGCGGCACGGCTCTCGAGAACGGAGTGGAAGTCGAGCGCGCGCCAACCGGCGACCGAATCGGCGTCGAAGAAGAGCCGCGTCGGCGGGGCGGGATGGATGCGCGCCGGCTGGTAGACGGGGTTCGGGCTCGCGCCCCGCTCGGCGCCCTCGAACGAATCGAGCTTCAGCTGGCAGGGCGCGTTGTAACACGAATGGCATACCGCGCAGCGCCGATCGAGGATCGGCTTCACGTCCTCGAGAAAGCCGACCGGCCGCGAGACGGGCTCGACCCGGATCGGCGGCAGGGGCGAGGGCGCGCAGGTCGTACCGAGGCAGGCGAGCGTGACGATCGCGATCAGGAGTCGGAGCATGGGCCTCTCGCGGCTTCGGCGTCGCGGTCGCGGCGCCTTAGTTCGCGAGATAATGCAGCAGATCGTGGTTCGTCACGATCCCCACGAGATTCTCGTCGTCGTCGAGCACGACGAGCGCGTGGAAGTCGCCGACACCGATCCGATCGATCGCCGCCTCGACCGGCTCGTCGGCGTAGATCGTCTCGAGGCCGCGCGTCATGACGTCGGCGGCGGTCTCGCTTCCGTAGAGCCCGGCGGCGAGCTTGGTGGATCCATTGCGCCGCGCGACCCGGACGAGATCCCGTGTGCTGATCATGCCGACCGGGCGGCCCTCTTCGACGATCGGGAGATGATGGCAGCGCTCGTCGGACAGGATGCGCCAGACCTCCTGCAGCGGATCGCCCGGACGGGCCGTCCGGACATGGCTCGTCATCACCTCGCGAATGGTCACGCCGGCTCGGCTCGAATCGGATTGCATCGACGGGCTCCTCTTGCGAAATACAGGGCTGGACATCGGAGCACGATTCGTGCCATTCAGAAACGCCCCGGGCGCGACTTCGGCCACCGGCGCGCTCGAATCGAGGCCGGCGAGTCGCGCCGGGGGGACATTCGTTCACCGGGCGTGGCGTGTCACCCCGCTCCCCACGTCCGCTCGGCGATCCTCGAGCGCCTGGATCTGCCGGTCGTGCAGGCCGGAAAAGCCGGCATGGGCGGCGATCGCGCCGAGCAGCGCGGTGAACATGTCGGATTGGGTATCCCAGGGATCGCCCTGGGTCCCGAGGAATTCCTCCGCGCCCTGGCCGAGCAGCAGGGCCGCGGCCCATTCGATCAGCTCGTAGGCCGCGCTGACCGCGAGCACGAAGCAGACGACGAGGAACGCGCGCATGCGGTGGCCGTTCACATGGCGGCCGCGGATCAGGATCTCGCGCGCGACCAGCGCGGGCACGAAGCCCTGCGCGAAATGGCCGATCTTGTCGTAGGGATTGCGTGAGAGGTCGAAGAGCTCGGCGATTCCGAAGCCGAGCGGGACGCGCGCATAGCTGTAGGCGCCGCCGTAGATCAGGATCACGCCGTGGACGAAGAGAAGCAGATAGACGAGGGTCGTCAGCGGGAAGCGGCGATGGGTCGCGGCGAGGATCGGCCAGGCGATCACGACGGGCGCGACCTCGGCGACCCAGGTCAGCCGGTCGAAGGGCTCGAGGCCGGAGAGGACGAGCAGGGCGAGGAGCACGGCGGAGCCGGCGAGGAGCAGGGGCGCTCGGTTCGTCATGCGAGCCATTTCGTCAGCTGGATCCGGAAGTCCTCGAATCCGAATTCGCGGTAGAGCCGCGCCGCGCCCGTGTTCTTCGAGAGCACGCCGATGTCGAGGCGCGTCGTGCCGAGCGAGCGGACGTATCGTTCGGCTTCTTCGAGCAGGTGCCGGCCGAGTCCATGGCCGCGATGGGCGGGGAGGACGACGAGATCGGAGACGTAGCCGCGCGGCGCAGGCTCGTCGTCGGGGGCGTCGGGCGGGACGCGGCCGAGCACGGCGACGAAGCCGATCAATGCGCCTTCGAGCTCCGCGACGAAGATACGGCCCGAATGCGCCGCGATTCGCTCCAGGATGTGGTCGAGATAGGCGTCTGCCATCGCCTCGCTCGGGCGCAGCGAGGGCTCGAGGGTGCGCTCGAAATCCTGGAGCGCGACGACGCAGGCGCGCACGGCGCTGCGGTCGCGCGGCGGGTCGTAGGGGCGGATGAGGGCGGATTGCGTTCTCATCGTGCGTCTTTCCGGCGTGGATTGTTCGGGTCTGCCGAGGGCATGTCCGGAAGGCCAGAGGATCCGCCGCGAGGACCGGATCGGCGCCGCGAGAATAGTGCGATGATTCCACGGGCGCCGTCTCGGGTTCCGCGGTGTCGAGCGAGGGGATTTGATCGATGCGAGGATCGTTGGCACGGAGAGTATGCC